>JAIKVS010000104.1 GCA_024685535.1 Oscillospiraceae bacterium
CCTATGGTAAATGCTATAAAGCCGAGTGCCACATCGGAGATCAGCGACATATCCCTGAGAAGAGCGTAGCTTTCAAAACCAACTCCGGGAATACCGAGCCTGCCCAGCAGGGATGGACCGATAAGTACCCCCGCAATAAGATAAGCAGTAACATCAGGGAGATGCCAGCGGCTGAAAACACGGGTCATCATAAGGCCTGCAAAGATCGCAACAGAAATGGATAATAATTCAGTCATATAAAAATACCTCAATTCACAAACGGCGAAATTGTACATCCGGACAGCATAGAAAACAAGCTGAAAAGCGCTGAAAAACAGGCCGAATAACAATAAGCTTTTCAGTAAAAATCAGCGATTTGGACAAAGCAGGCAGATAAAAAAGAAGCCCTCCTGTACAGGAGGGCGTTAAACCGGATGTTGATAAGATCGTTATCTTTTATCTCTGTCTATGAACTCAAGAGCTATGATAGCAGCGATTATAAAGACCGCCATCAGGATGATAAGTATCAGCCAGTTGGGGGTGACATTCTGAACGGTTGCTTCGTATCCGTTGATCATGTTCTGCTCACCGGACCACTGTAGAAATGCATCACGGTATCCGCTCCGCTCAATCTGGATAAGTATGTCCTTAAGAGGCGTCAGGCCTTCTATCTCAATATCCTTGAAATTCACCAGGGTGTTCCATAGAGTGACCATCGGCAGTTCATTGTAGCGGCCAACGCAACAGAGACTGTCCATACCCCAGTGAGAGATCGTTATGTATTTTATCTTCTCGGCTATTCCTTCCAATGTAAAGAAACCGCCTGAGAACACTAGCTGGAATATCAGAAGAAATGGCATGGTGGTCATTGCTGTAGTGGTGTTTTTAACGATGCATGAAACCATCAGTGCCATCATATCGGCAGTGTAGGTTATCAGCAGGATACTGATGCCCATATCCAGCATGCCCCGCGGAGTCACTATACCTTCCTTAGGAATCTCAACCCCTGCTACGGAGCAGATAAGGAGCGTGACAACTGTCTGCGCCGAACAGAGCAGCAGCTGATAAATCATCTGCGCAAATATGTATGACGACATATGCAGACCGGAGCGGTGCTCGTGCTTGATTATCTCTCTTTCCCGGCAGACAACCTGTATGGAGTTGAAAAACCCGTTCCATATACATACGCATACCAGTGCAAAGACGCCAAGCTTGGTGCCTTCCTGGGTCTTGAATATGTTGGCTCCTACAACAAAGGTGACGATCGCTGCTATCAGCGCGCCCATCGGTAGCACTTTCCAGTCATTCTGGAAGACAAACATGCGCAGGAACTTGCCGAGATATATTCCTGTCTGTGCCAGATGCCCTTTATGCCTTATTCTCTCAGTCATGCCTGAGCACCTCCTTCCGCAGCTGCTGCAAGCTGAGCGTAGCGCTCAATGAAGTGGTCGGCAAGACCATCGCCGCCTTCCTCCTTGCGGTTCACGCTCATAACGATGCCTTCCATGGTATCCTTGCCGAAGAACTCACGAGCTTCCTGCGGGCTGCCGTAGAAAGCGAGACGTCCGCAGCGGCCTGAGTCTCTTCCCAGGACTATCACTTTGTCGAACATATCTATGACTCTGTCCGGGGTGTGAGTTATTACGATCACAATTTTTCCTTCGTCTGCAATAGCGCGCAGCTTTGTGAAGATCTCCCGTGCTATAACTCCGTCGAGTCCGGAATCCGGTTCATCCAGTACCAGCAGCTCCGGATCAGAAACGAGTTCCATAGCGATACAAATACGTCGCAGCTGCCCTCCGGATTTCTTGGATACGAGACCGGAGGCACCGGCACTCAGACCCAGCAGATCCATAACTTCCTTCACGCGGCTCTTTCTCTTCCTGCCGGCTTCCTTTGCCGGAAGACGGAGCTCTGCCGCATCGTCCACAGTCTGTATCACGCTGTCGTTCCCGCGGATCAGGTTTTTCTGCGGCACAAAACCGATCTTGTATTTCATGCGGGAATAGTTCCGGTAGATGTCACCGCCGTTGAGCGTGACGTCTGCGTCTGCTTTCTCATAGCCGATGATGGCGTTAACAAGGGTGGTTTTTCCCGATCCGGATCCGCCAAGAAGCATAACGAGCGATCCGTTGGGGATATCAAGCGAAATATCCTTGAGAAGATAGCGTTTTTTGCCTAAATCTCTTGCTGTACGTTCCCTCAGATCTACACTCAGACCGCTTTCTGAAAGTTTGTGGTGCAGTGCGGAAGC
>JAIKVS010000135.1 GCA_024685535.1 Oscillospiraceae bacterium
GTAAGAGCCTCAAAAAGTTCTGAAAACTGACGAAAATCGTCAATCAATCGTCAATCGTGCGACAAATTATGCCTTGCGGACCTTGTCAATATGACGGGTGAGGTCAAGCATCTTGTTGGAGAAGCCCCACTCATTATCATACCATGCAACGAGCTTAACAAAGTTGTCGTTGAGAGCGATACCGGCCTGGGCATCGAAGATGGAGGTGTGAGGATCGGTACGGAAGTCGGAAGAGACGACCTGATCATCAACATACTCCAGAACACCCTTCATCGGGCCTTCAGAAGCGGCCTTCATGGCAGCGCAGATCTCTGCATAGGTTGCAGGCTTTGCAAGACGGAAGGTCACATCAACAACGGATACGTCCGGAGCGGGGATACGCATTGACATACCGGTCAGTTTGCCGTTGAGCTCAGGAATGACCTTGCCGACTGCCTTTGCAGCGCCGGTGGAAGACGGGATGATGTTATTGTAGATGGAACGTGCGCCGCGGAGATCCTTCTTCTTGGGGAATCCGTCGACGATCGCCTGGGTGGCGGTGGAAGCATGAACGGTGGTCATGAGGCCTTCGACAACACCGAAGTTATCATTGACGACCTTGGTGATAGGAGCCAGGCAGTTGGTAGTGCAGGAAGCGTTGGAAACGAACTGCATATCGGCAGTGTATTTATCGAGGTTGACGCCGCAGACGAACATCGGGGTATCGTCCTTTGCAGGGCCGGACATAACTACGACCTTGGCACCTGCATCGATGTGGGCCTGAGCCTTGGACTTTTCAAGATAAACACCGGTGCACTCGAGAACATATTCAACACCGAGCTCGCCCCAGGGGATGAGAGCAGCGTCACGGTAGGTCTTGTCGGAAAGGACCTTAACTACCTTGCCGTCAACGGTAACGGTGCTGTCCTCGTCGTTGCCGACGACTTCGCCGTCGTAGCGGCCATGGACGGAGTCATACTTAACGCAGTATGCGATGTGGGAAGCGGGATGTCCGGGAGCGTTGATTGCGACGACTTCGATGTCATCGGACTTCATTGCTGCACGGAAAGCGAGGGAACCGATGCGGCCAAAACCATTGATGCCGACTTTAATCATGTAATATATCCTCCATAAAATAAAATAAACATTTCCGGCAATTTAGCGGATAACCCCCGCAAAATTGCGTTAAAATTGTATCATACTGAGCGTATAAAAATCAATATCGTATATCAAAAATGTGGGCGAAATAGCGACGAATTTTTATTCAGTTTAGCTTATTTGCATATAAAAGAATTGTAGGATTTGACGAAAGCAAGTTTTTATTGACAGTCTTATCTACTATAGTATATAATTTTCAAACGGCGAAATAACCGATTTTACTATATATGTCAACTACTTCGGGTCATCCGCGTTCCCGATGTTGAGTATAATACCGAAAGGAGTGCATATAATGTTCCGTACCTATCAGCCGAAGAAACGTCAGCGCAAAAAAGTCCACGGCTTCCGTCAGAGAATGAAGACCGCAGACGGACGCAAAGTCCTGTCCCGCCGCAGAGCTAAGGGCAGAGCCAGCCTCACAGTCTGAACGTGAGCTACATCCTTTTGGAACAGGTTTAAGTGCAAGTTTAGGGGCGGAGAGATCCGCCCTAAGGTCGTTTTTGGAGTATTCGAGGTTTACTGATTGGACGCCAGATATTCGATAAAGAAGAACAGCGATTTCCGGCATATATATGCCAAGGGAAAGTCATGCGTCAGTCCTTACCTCGTTGTCTACTGCCGCAGGAACAGATCAGATGTCAACCGTCTGGGGGTCACCGTTTCCGCAAAGATCGGCAATGCCGTCTGCAGGAACCGTATACGCCGCAGACTGCGCGAGATCTACAGGCTCAACTCCTCCCTTCTCAAGTCTGGCTACGATATAATAATCGTTGCCAGAACAAGATCAATTAACGCGGAGTTTAACGGGATGAGAGATGCCTTTCTGGAATGCTGCCGCAGTCTGGAGATTATTGAAAAATGAAAAAACTGATGATCCTTGCTATAAGATTCTATCAGAAATATATCTCACCGACACGGCCTCCCAGCTGCAGATTCATGCCTACCTGTTCCCAGTATGCGATCGAAGCCATCACGAAATACGGCGCCCTGAAGGGCGGCTGGCTGGCTTTGAAACGCATATGCCGCTGCCATCCTTTTCACCGCAAAGGTTACAGATTCTATGACCCTGTGCCGTGACAGAGAGCAGCATACGATCCCCTGATCGGGACCGTTCATCTTTTTACTAAGGAGAAACCTATGTGGGCAGCAATTACTAGACCATTTGCATGGCTGATGCGCTGGCTCTACGGAGTTACCGGAAGCTACGGTATATCCCTTATCCTGTTTGCCCTGGCGGTGAACCTGATACTCACCCCATTCATGGCAAAGAGCAAGAAGAGCATGATGCGTACCTCACGTCTGCAGCCCAAGCTGCAGGAACTCCAGAAGAGACATGAGGGAAATCAGCAGAAACTGAATGAAGAGACTCAGAAGCTTTACCGCGAGGAAGGTATCAACCCGATGTCCGGCTGCCTCTGGACTCTCATTCCCTTCCCCATACTTATCGCTCTGTACAGCGTCATCCGTCAGCCACTAAGCCGGATGATGTTCGTGGCAAGCGAGAGCATCACCAAAATCCAGGAGACACTCGTCTCCCTCGGACTGTATACAGTACCCGCCAAGGCAGATGCCTATGCAGAGATCACCATGACCGACCTTGTCGCCAAAAACTGGGATAAGGTCAAGGATGCTCTGTCCGGTATTCAAAATCTCATACCTGTAGACTTTACTTTCCTTGGCCTCAACCTCGGCAACCGCCCGTGGGATCAGGTCAAGGGCGTGTTTTCAGGCAACGCCGCCATTAGCTGGGGCGTAATCGGCCTTATCCTTATTCCGCTCGTATCCGCGGCTCTTTCCTGGCTCACAATGCAGGTAAGCCAGAAAGCGAATCCTCAGCCTGCTGCAGGAAACTCCCAGGCTCAGGCAACAGCGCAGAGCATGAACCTCATGATGCCGATCATGTCTATATGGATCTGTTTCATCATGCCCGCAGCAATGGGTATCTACTGGATCTCCAACAGCGTTTTCGGCATGGTGCGCGACCTGGTACTCACCAAAGTTTATAAAAAGCAGCTTGATGCAGAGGACGCGATAAAGGAAGCCGCACGCAGCGAGAGAGAAAAGGAGCTCGAGGAAAAGCGCCTTGAGACCGAAAGGCTCCGCGCCGAAGGAAAGACCGAAAAGAACGCCAACACAAGCAAAAAGAAGGTACAGGCTGCAGAGAAGCAGAAGAGCGACGAGCGCAAAGCTGCTCTTGACAGAGCAGAGCGCGAGGCAAGACGCAAGCGTCTCGGCATAGCCGATAATGAGATCCCCGCCTCCCAGGTGGGCAACAGAAGATACGCCCGCGGCCGTGCCTATGTGCCGGACCGCTATACCAACCCCGAGAATGCAGAGGCGGCGACCCTTGCAGCAGCTGAAGCATCTGAGGGAGCCGCTTCGATCGATGAGAGCATCGAGGACGATGTCATCACCAACGCCGTTGAAACAGCTGCCGAAGCAGAAACAGTCACTGAAATTGAAGACTCTTCAGATTC
>JAIKVS010000231.1 GCA_024685535.1 Oscillospiraceae bacterium
GGCAGAACCTTTTCTGGTCTGTATCGGTAACAGGAGTTAAGGACGGTCTCCTGGCCTCACTGTTCCATATTTACATGCCGAAGTGGTGGTGCCAGGGTCTGTTCCCGAGCCTTATGGTTCTGGGACTGCACTACGCCCCATTTGCCTATATACTGATCGGCGGCATATTCCGCAACATGGACGCAAACCTTGAGGAAGCCGCCACCATCCTCGATACTCCCAAGTGGAAGATAATGTTCCGGGTCACTCTCCCGATGGTAAAACCCGCAATACTCTCCACCATTCTTCTGGTGTTCGGATCTGCGATGGGCTCATATCCCGTACCGCACTACATGGGACTGAGCACGCTCTCCACCCAGTATATTTCAATGAACTCGAACCGAACCGGTGAAGCCTCGATAATAGCCGTTATAATGATGCTGTTCGGCGTGGCGATAATGCTTCTCAACCAGTTCAGCCTGACGAGCCGCAAGAGCTATACGACAGTAACCGGCAAATCCGGACAGATCTCAAAGATCAACCTGGGCAAATCCGGCAAGTATATCATAGCTCTGATACTCGTGATAATAACCTTCTTCACCAGTATCTTCCCGATCGTTTCATTCGCATTCGAGACATTCCTTCCCAACCCCGGCGACTACAGCTTCCTGTATACCGGTGATTCGAGCAACCTCACCACAAAATGGTGGGCAACGAACGAGAACATCACCGAGAACGGAATGTATGGCCAGAAAGGAATACTCTATAACGAAACGATCTGGCATGCCTTCGGAGGCACCATCCTGGTATCTGTAGCCTGCGCACTCGTTGCCGGCACTATAGGTACGCTGGTGGGCTATGCCGTGGCAAAGCAGAGAAGGAGCAAATGGGCAAACTACGTTAACTCTGTTGCCTTCCTGCCTTACCTGATGCCTTCGATCGCCGTCGGCGCCGCATTCTTCGTTCTGCTTTCCAGTGAGAAGCTGAACCTCTTCAACACTTACTGGATACTGATCATAGCCGGTACCGTAAAGTATATCCCGTTTGCAAGCCGTTCCTCGCTGAACTCCATGCTGCAGCTTTCAGGAGAGATAGAGGAGGCTGCCATCATTCAGGATATACCATGGATCAAACGCATGCTGAGGATAATAATACCGATTCAGAAATCCTCCATCATAAGCGGATATCTGCTGCCGTTCATGACCTGTCTGAGAGAGCTGAGCCTGTTCATGCTGCTTTGCGTTCAGGGCTTCATCCTCTCAACCACGCTGGACTATTTCGATGAAATGGGCTTGTACGTGTTCTCAAGCGGCATCAACCTGCTGCTCATCGTTACGATCCTCATTTTCAATACTCTTGTCAACAAGCTGACAGGTGCCAGCCTTGACGAGGGAATAGGAGGTTAACTTATGCCTAAGATCACACTTACACATGTAACCAAAAGATGGGATAAATTCTATGCGGTTGATGATCTCAACCTAGTGATAGAGGATAACGCCTTTGTTACCCTTCTCGGCCCCTCCGGATGCGGCAAGACTACCACACTGCGAATGATTGCGGGACTTGAGACCCCTACTTCCGGAAAGATCACCATCGGCGATAAGACCGTTTTCGATTCGGACGCCGGAATAAACATCCCGCCTAACAAAAGAAAGGTCGGCTTCCTTTTCCAGAACTACGCTCTCTGGCCGAACATGACGGTTTACCAGAACATCTCCTTCGGTCTTAGCAACATAAAAGAAGAGCTGCCGAAATACGACCTTGAAGCCCGCCGCACAGCCGCTTTGATCGAAGCCCTCAAAAAGCCTGAAGAGGTCGTAAGCACCATCCGTGAGTGCGTCGATAAGAAGGGCAAACTCGATGTGAACAAAGCCCATATTAAGCTGATCGACCATTATGAGATCTCCATCTACACGGCAAAAGAACTGATGGGCTATAAACTCCACGAGGCTTCCGATCCCGCAGCCGTCGCTGCCGCTAGGAGTGCGGAGCTTGAAAAGAAGCTTGACGCCGCTGTGAAAAAGTGCTTCTCAGAGGGATGCACTTTCAATGATGATTACGCCTACGTTAAAGACGGCAAAACAGTTACTGAAGTGCGCAAGCTCAGCAAGGAAGAGATAGATCTGAGCGTACGCCGCGTATCCAGGATAGTTAAGATCGGTATGTTCATGGACCGTTATCCCGCAGAGCTCTCCGGTGGCCAGCAGCAGCGTGTCGCCATAGCGAGGACTCTCGCTCCGGAACCCAGCGTTCTGTTTATGGACGAGCCTCTATCCAACCTCGATGCAAAGCTCCGCCTGGAGATGCGTTCAGAGTTGCAGCGTCTGCATCTTGAAACCGGCTCCACTTTCGTATACGTCACCCACGATCAGATGGAGGCAATGACCCTCGCGACCAAGATCTGCCTCATAGAGAACGGACTACTCCAGCAGTATGACGCTCCTCTCACCGTATACGGAAAGCCAAACAATACTTTCGTGGCTGACTTCGTCGGCAACCCGGCAATAAACTTCATCGATGCCAAAGGCACCCAGAAGTCCGACGGAAGCCTGGAGCTCTGCATATTCGACGGCCTGAAGGCGCGTTTTGTTCCCAATGCCCCCCTCAGCCTAGACAGCTGGTACTCCGAGCAGGATGCCTCTGATGCCGCCCGCAAGGAGGCCGAAGCAGAGAAGGCAAAGCAGAAGGGCTACATACACAAGGTCACCTTGAAAAAGGCAGACATATTAAATATGGGCAATACGTACGGCGGATGGCTTCCCCACGTTTCCTCAAACGGCGACCTTTCGCTGACGACGGGCAATAATAATAAAATCGTCATATACGAAGCAAACAATCAAAGATTCGCGAGCGCGGACATAGGCGTTTATTCGACCCACGCCATGATAAATCCGGTATATCCGAATCTCGTGCTTTATTCCGAGGAGGGAACGGCCGAAACGACCTTCGGAAGAATAAGAATGTTTAACAGGAACACAATGTTCAAGGGCGTCATATTCGACCAATACGATAACTCGTCAAACGGCGGCACCACCGGCGAAGCGGTCGGTCACGAAGGCTGGTCGGGCAACGGCGAGTATATCGTCGCGGTTAAATACAGAAAATCGACAAATATCGGGAAAAGCGGTATTATCCGCATGGATAAAGACGGAAATAACCGCGAATATATAAACGACGATTATGATTACTGGCACTGCGCCGCGTCCTACGACGGCAGATGGATCATCGCGGATACAATACCGGTAAGCGATATGACAAATATAGTGCTGATAGACGCGAAGACGGGAAAATCTCATCTTGTCGCAAGGCAGAGAG
>JAIKVS010000252.1 GCA_024685535.1 Oscillospiraceae bacterium
TCGACCGCAGACCATAGCAGCAATAAGAGCGATATAAATGCTAGATGTCTTATCCGGAAGGCGCTTGTATAGAATACCGCTCACAAAGCCATAGGTCGCAAGTTCGAAAGCCATTGAACAGGCCCCTGGGAAAAAAGCCGGGAAGCCGAACAGCACCGAACGCAGCAGCGGCGCTGTGAAGCCAACCACCAGCCCCCATGGCCAGCCGCAGAGGAAGCCGCAGAGCAGTACCGGAATATGCATTGGACTGAGCATCTGCCCGATAGTTGGGATATGCCCCGTGAGGAACGGGAGTACCATTGCCAAAGCTAGGCATGCTGCAGCGTAGCAGAGCTTTTTAGTGTTCTTTCTCATATATTATCCTTCCGATCCAAGTTCCCTGCGGATCTCAACAATACTTTTTCCCTGTTCACGTGCTATGCGTGCCAGATCTTCATATTCCGTCTTCTCCCGGTCTGCGCCGTAGCCGCTGGAATGCTTCACTCTCACCGGACCGTATTTCGTCTCCGTCACTGTCTCAAAGCGGTCGAGCACATAGCGGCCGGTGAGCAGTCTGCGTATGCCTACAGTGGATGTATGCCTGAATATTAGTGAAGCCATCTCCTCGCTTCTGTCCGGATCGCAAATGACGCATATCATAGTTCCGGGTCGGTTTTTCTTCATACCGAGAGGCACTGTATAGACATCCCTGGCACCGGCGGCAAGGATCGTTTCCGTTGCAAAGGCTATCTCCTCTGCCGTCATATCGTCCACGTTGCAGGAGAGGAGGCATATGGTATCCTGTCTTTCAGCTGTACTGCCGAGGAAGGCACGGACACAGTTCAGTCTGTCGAAATCCTTCATGCCGAGCCCATAACCTGTCTTCTCTATGCTGAATTGCGGCATATCTCCGAAGCTATTTACAAAGTGTTTAAGGAGTGCCGCTCCGGTAGGAGTACACAGTTCACCCTGAACACTTCCGCCGTAGATAGGGATACCCTTCAGAAGCTCAGCGGTTGCCGGAGCCGGTACGGGGAGCATACCATGCGAACAGCGGACATAGCCGCTTCCAACATGCACGGGAGAGGCATATACGGCATCCGGCGAGAGTGCCTCAATAATCATGCACACAGCCGTTATATCTGCAACGGCATCAAGAGTGCCGACCTCGTGAAAATGAATATCAGTTACCGGCCGGCCATGAACTGTACTCTCTGCCTGAGCCAGCAGATCATATACAGCTGTGGCATCATCCTTCACCTTATCGCTTACGGGAAGGCTCCTGATAAGCTTTTCTATATCTCCAGGGGCAGTATGATTGTGCCTGTGTGAGTGCTCGTGCTCTTTTTCTGCTCCCTCTTCGTCACCATGTATGAATACGCGCATGTGTGTCCCGGTGAATCCGCTTCGCATAATCCTCTCTCGTTTAAAAACTATGCCCGGCAGAGTAAGTTCATTTAGCCTTTTCACCATATCCTCTGGATCCGGAAGAAGCTCTATAAGTGCTGCGGTGAGCATATCGCCGGCGGCACCCATGCCGCAGTCAAGATAGATAGTTTTCATCTGTCTTTCTCCATGTTTCTGTTGCGGTCCCCATGCTATTTTTCTAAATATATCATATATTCTTAAAAATATCATTCTTTTCTTTTGGTCAGTTCCATATCCACGCCCAAGCCTGATCCAGCAAAGCCACTATTTCCGTATTTCAGATATTATTTATTGTTATACGATAATTTTTTCTTGACATTCGATTTTGCATGATGTATGGTTCAAGTATAAATCTTCAGGCAGGAGGTCTCTCAGATGGAATGGACCAAAGATAAAAGCACTGGACTGTCGATAATATGCGTATATATCTTCGCGCTGCTGCTCCTCGCGGCTGACATCTCGGCGCCGTTCCTGCTGGAATGGTCCAACAGACTTATCCCTTCAGATCCCTCGCATGGAGTCTATGCCCTTATAACTCTTTATTCTGCCAGCATATTCGCATGGATCTGCCTTTATCTGCTATGGAGACTGCTGCATAATCTCAAGGGCGGCATGGTATTCACTACCGAAAATATCCGGCTGCTTCGCGGCATAAGCTGGTGCTGCGCGACAGTGGCAGCTGTTTTCCTTGTCAGCATGCTATACTTCCTGCCCTACTTTGTTGTAGCAGCAGCGGCACTTTTCATGATGCTTATAGTGCGTATAGTGAAAAACATCTTCCAGCAGGCAGCCGAAATGAAGTCCGACCTTGATCTTACGATCTGAGGAGTGCTTATGAAGATTATAGTCAACATTGACGTTATGATGGCAAAACGTAAGATCTCTGCAGGAGATCTCGCTGAAAGAATAGGGATAACTCCCGCGAACCTCTCCATCCTTAAAAATGGAAAGGCAAAAGCCATCCGCTTTTCAACACTGATGTCGCTATGCCATGAGCTGCAGTGTCAGCCAGGCGACATTCTCGAATTCCGGGAAGACTGATTCTATCCGGAATGAATAAGGAGGTCCTTTTCTTGCAAAACAGCAAATGTCCCGAGTGCGGCAGCACTTTCTCATATCCGGAAGGACATGTGCCAGCATTCTGCTCCATCTGCGGAGCCAGATTTTATATGACCGCGGAAATCCAGGCACCGGCTGAAGCTGAGGCAGATTCCGCAGGATCAGTGCAGGCAGCAAAGCCCCGCATATTCGAACGGACCGAGATTATCGGAGCTATACTTTCCTACCTGGCATTCTATTTCTATATAGAAATGCTCGATTGCGAGTCAAAATACTGCTGGCCGGTGCTAATAGTTGCCGCCTTCATCATCGCTTTCACCATAATGCTCAACAGGCAAAGGAAAGCTACTACCGAGAGCCTGATCTGGCTCAGTTGTCTCTGTATTTCCGTGATCTGCTTTGTCTTCGGCATAGGCAGTGTCTGGGAGGATTACCAGGTCTCTCTTTTCATGCATCTTCTCGCTGTATGGTGGGTCCTCTCCAGGAGCGGCATGCTGACTGAGGCCGACCGCGGAGATTATCTCCCCACCAATGCTCTCACCGGCTTTATTATCCTACCCTTCTCGAATTTCTTCCTCCGGATCAAAACTGTAGCCGGCGGGATAAGGCAGCTTAGGATCAGAAAACAAAAGCGGGCAATGAACTGGTGGCTCATCCCTGCTGTTCTTATATCCGCGTTACTGTTTTATGCGGCGCTGCAGCTTCTCAGCAAGGCAGACTCGCTTTTCGAGAACATGCTCTCGGATATCCTTGATTCACTGCATATAGAGCTTGGAGGCAAGGTCTCCGAGATATTCTTCAGATTCCTGATGAGCCTCCCCGTTGGCTGCTGGCTCTTCGGGCTCATCGTCGGAGCACGGCATGCAGACAGAAAACGTCTCGTGCGACGGAAGAAGAACGTAGAGACCTTCCTCGATAAAATCCGCAGACTGCCGTCAGCGTTCTGGGAAGCCGTGATAGTAATATTCTCTGTTCTCTACCTTGCGTTTTTCATTCTGCAGGGCTCATATCTTTTCGGTGCATTCACCGGAAAGCTCCCGGAAGGCTTCATCGTTGCCGAATACGCAAGGCAGGGTTTCTTCGAGCTATGTAAAATAATGGCTGTGAATGCCGTGGTCCTCTGGCTCACAACACATCTCAGCCGCACCAAGCAGAGCGCAAAGCGGCTTAACAGCTTTTGTCTCATCCTTTTGCTGGAGAGCATACTCTTCGCCGTAATAGCTTTTTCAAAGCTTGCGCTTTACATCTCCATCTACGGATTCACTCCGCTTCGCCTGCAGAGCAGTTGGCTGGTATGCGTCCTCTTTGCGGGATGCGTGCTCTGGATATTGAATCTCTTCACGGGAAAGCGGGTGTTCCGGCTGTGGATGTATTTCAGCGGTATAACGCTTACATTGCTCATGCTCTACTGAGAGCAAAACTACGTATGTGAAGACAGGGCAGCGGTATCATCCGCTGCCCTGTCTTTTATCTTTTATTCTCTTATCTCCCGATTAATCAAGAGGGAGAGATGCGATCCATGCCTTAAGCTCGCTCTCCGAAGCCCTTGCGGAAAAACGCCTGCCGCTGAGAACCTTTGCTCCCGCAGCCAGTTTTTCTATGCGTTCCTGCCCCTCGCCCAGCTGGCTGCCGCCGGAGGTGAAAAAAGGCACAATGGTCTTGCCCGAAAAGTCGTTTGCATCAAGGAAGCTGTCGATAATGGCTGGCTCACGGTACCACCAGATGGGAAAGCCCAGGAAAATCACATCTGCATTCGTTAAAGGAGCGGCCTTGTCCGCCAGCTCCGGTCGGCAGTTTGGATCCTGCATCTCAATGGTGCTGCGGGACTTCTTGTCCATCCAGTTCAGGTCTTTCCGCTCATAGGGTACGGCCGGTTTTATCTCGAAGATATCCGCATCTGACGCTGCTGCGAGAGAAGAAGCAAGCCTTTTTGTACTGCCGCTTGCAGAAAAGAATGCCACAAGTGCTTTTTTCATTATATATCCTCCTTAGTTTCTTATCAATTTCATATCCCTTTCCGGAATTCCGGACTCATCAGATACAAAAGATGTTAACAGTTATCATTCAAACCTCTGCTTCTCAGAATAATTCGGCGAGCATACACCTTGCGGATCCGCCGCCGTTTTTTTCTATACACTCCAGAGACGGAATTATCAGTTTCATCCTGCTCTCAAGGATACCTCTCTGCTCATTGGACAGGCAGCAATACTCCGTAAGTGAAAGAATGAGGCATGGATCCCCCGCCCTGTTTCGAATCTCCAGCATGTTTCCTGCATAACAGTTCATCTGCCCGAGGGATATCTCCATCACAGTCCTTCCGCTTTTTTCAAGTGACTCTCTCACCCTGGTTCTCTGCGACAGGTCTCTTATCGAGTCCTGACAAATTACGGCAATCTCCGTGCCGATACTCATCATCACGTTGGTGTGATATATTCTTGTTCCACCAGCATCGAAGGCATCGAAGAGCAACGGTTTATAGTCGATTTTTCCACATAAATCCTCCAACACTTCGGCACTTGTCCTCGGAGATCTGCATGCATAGGCGATCCTGTTTACTCTGTCAAGCACCATCGAGCCAGTGCCTTCAAGAAAGAGACCTCTTTTCTCATAACATGTGAGATCCACGGTCCTTTTAACATTGAAGTTAGCCCTTATCACATCCAGCACGGCTGGCTTTCTCTCAAGCCTCCTGTTGGGCGCAAACATCGGGTAGAGAACGAGCGTCCCGTCCTCGTGGGTAGAAAACCAGTTGTTCGGAAAAACAGAGTCCGGTGTATGTGGCTCGGGGGTATCTTCCACCGCAATAACGTTTATCCCGCTTTCCTCGAGCAGTGCGATGAATGCCTCCGATTCCTGCCTTGCTCTTTCGGGTATATCGCTTTCTCCACTATTTGTCTGGAAGTGATTGTTCACAGAGGTCTCTTCATTATACCCGAAAGCTGCAGGCTTCACCATAAGAACAGTATCAGTTGTCTGTACAGGATTTCTCATATTATTCACATATTATACAAAAAGTATTTCCTTATCGTGATTTTAGCGGATGTTTTGTTCGTGAAGTGAAAGCTCAGTCGAGAGTGGCTTCGCCGCTACCGTGGGTATCTATCTTCTCACCTCGGAAGGTCGGCTCAGGCTTAAAAGCGCACCAGACAAAATCTTTCACTCTGGCAGCCGCTTCTCTTATATCCAATAGTATCTGTGAAGCATAGACATGCCCGGTGGCAGCAGTTCCTTTTGCTTCAATGCCAAGTGAAGAGGCATCGTAGAGCGCTCTGTAGAGATGGTATTTCTGCGTCACTATCATGGCTCTATCAACTCCGAAAATGTCAGCGGCGCGGTACATTGTCTCATAGGTGGAAAAGCCGGCGTGGTCCATAAAAATGTCCTCTGACGGCACTCCCCTGTCCATAGCGTATTTCCTCATCACTGATACTTCGTTATAGTTCGTGCGGCCGTGATCTCCGCTCATGAGAAGCTTAGGGGCAACCCCCGCCTTATAGAGCGCAACGGCGGCATCGAGCCTGTCGGAAAGCAGAGGAGTTGGCATTTCGTTCCAGACTCCGCAGCCCAGCACGATAATGCAGTCGTACGCCTTGTCATCAAGACTCTGCTCCAGCGAACAGATATTACTTTTCACGGAGAGGCAAACTAAAAAGTTTATGGCGACAGTCACTATCATTGCCGAAAGTATCAG
>JAIKVS010000006.1 GCA_024685535.1 Oscillospiraceae bacterium
GATCCTCGGCGTATTTGATAAGGAGGGCTTCGGAGGTCTTGCCGAGTTTTACGGTTACAGACCGGAATTCAGGAAGATTAGTCTGGGCTGCCGCTTTGCCGAAAGATGCTGGGGCAAAGGGATAGGTACCGAGGCGATCAAGCTGATGCTGAAGTATCTGAAGGAGAATACGGATATGGACATCATAACCGCCAGCACTATGGTGGAGAACATCGGTCCGGGAAAGGTTCTGGAAAAGAACGGTTTTTCACTCGTTGTGCACGCCGCGAAGGAGGACTGGGGTTTTGATGAGCCGGCCACAGTCAACAAATGGATACTTTGAGATGAATATAAATAAGGACAGCCTGAGGGCTGTCCTTATGCTTTTTTCAGTACTGCTTTATGATCTCCACCTTGATCGCGGGATCCACTTTGGCCGCGAATTCTTCCGCGTCCTTCTCATCGCCTACCGGTCCGCCGTAATGGGTGGGGATGGCGGTAGCGGGACGTATGGCGTTTACAAGCTCTGCCGCCTGTTTTGCATTCATAGTGTAGGTTCCTCCGACGGGAACGAGCGCAGTGTCGCAACGGACCTGCCGCGCTTCAACGGTGAGGTCTGTATCTCCCGCAACATATATCCTCTCATCGCCGAGAACGAATACATATCCCAACCATTGCGCGGTGCGAGGATGGAAGGGTTTGAGCCTGTTATAGGCCGGTATTGCCTCAAAGCTGAAATCGTCGAGCTCGAAAGAGGTCCCCGGCGAGGCGGTTACAACCGTGTATTTTCCCGCGGTGTCTATCTCTGCTTTGGCTTTCATTGATTCGGGGACGACCAGCACCGTGCCCTCTTTGCTCACTTTCGCGATATCATCAGGTGAGAAATGGTCATAATGCTCGTGGGTCACGAATATATAATCCGCATCGTGCGGCTCGTCACGCAGCCGGAATGGATCGGCATATATAACTCCTCTGTCACTCCGGATCCTGATGCTGCTGTGGGTAAGTACTTCTGTCGCAGTTTTCACGGCACTGCTCCTTTCCGGTTTTTATTCAAAATACCACACATACGGATAAAAATCCATATACAGAAAGCCATATAATGCTCAGAGGCAGGTGCTTTTTACACCTGCCTCTGCTTTTTTTTATTTATCAGTGGCCGATAGCCTTGTCACGCTCTCTGATGCTGAGTTTTCTTCGGATGATGTTCAGCCTGCCCGCCTCATATGCCGTGAGCCACTGAGCGGTGGCTTTTCTTCCCGCCGCTGCTTCTTGAAGCACCCTGTCCAGCAGGCGGAGCTCCGAGAGAGTCAGTTCAACTGTCCTTGTTTCCTCAGCGGGGGCCATGTAGACTATGTTGTCTGCTTTCGGTTCCTTGTCTTCCCCCATTATGAGCATCTCTTCAAGAAAATTCCTGTCGATGTCCATCGTTCACCAGTCCTTTCGGATATATTCTAAGCACATTGAAGAACGCGGGCAACAACGAGGCATTAACAGAAAAATAAATAAAAAAATTGAAGTTGTTACAATTAGTTTATTCAAACCGTCCCCCTTTCGTCCGCCATGCATGATTCTGTGCGAAATGCAGGCGGATTACAAAAACATTACGCTGATATAAGTTCATGATGAAACAGATTGAACGCAGACAGCGGCTGTGTTATCTTTTGACTGTAACAAAATACAGCTTCGGTGAGGAAAAGAATGAGTGCTGCAAGAAAAGTCCTTATCATTTTTATTTGTCTGAGTATATTGTTTCTTCCGGCATGCGGTTTGAATAACGGCAGCGTCCCCGAGCGGGCGGAAATCGAGTATATCTTTGTGCACGGTCTGAGCGGCTGGGGCAGCTACGACAAGAGATACAGCACGATGCCCTACTGGGGGATGACAGGCGGTGACCTGATGAAATATCTTGGCAGTCAGGGCTTTTCCTGCCATGCCGCCTCCGTAGCGCCGGCAGGAAGTGCCTGGGATCGCGCCTGCGAGCTCTATGCGCAGCTGAGCGGCACCGTTACCGATTACGGCAAAGCTCACAGCGAGCGCTGCGGACATGAGCGCTTCGGCAGAGATTTTTCTTCAGAGCCACTGATACCCGACTGGGACAGCGGAAGGAAGATAGTTCTGCTGGGCCACTCATTCGGAGGCGCTACGATAAGACTGTTTTCAGAGATACTTGCCAACGGCTCCGAGGAGGAGCGTCAAGCCACTCGTGAGGACGAACTCTCCGCTTTTTTCCGCGGCGGCCAGGCCG
>JAIKVS010000022.1 GCA_024685535.1 Oscillospiraceae bacterium
AAATTCATCACGGAAGAGGGATAATGCTCCGCCACATAATGGTTCACAGAAGCATCGATGGATCCTGCGCCTAGACCGTAAGGCACTGCAAAAAGGAAGAGCATCCAGTAGCTCCCGCAGACAGAAAATCCGAGGAGCCCGAGCACGGTGAGCGCGATGCTGACAATAACAATGTATTTTGTATGAAAGCTGCGGATGAGACGCGGACTCAGCAGGGCTGAGATGATCGTCATAAATGAGATCGTCATGGAGACATATCCCGCATATGAAGACGGGACTGCAAAGGCAGTCTGCATTACAGGCCAGCCCGAGCCGAGAAGCGAATCCGGCAGTCCGAGGCTTATGAATATAAGATATATTACTGCCAGAAGCAGAGATGTCATTTTAAATACCCTCCGTGGAGAGATAATATTTTGTTAATTATACAGTAAATATAAGAATGAGTCAAAAGTGCAATAATCATATTTCAGTTTACATAAACAGGTGCTATACTAAACATCATTATACCCCTATGGGGCAAATCAAAAAGGAGGACAGACCATGGCAGAGAATTTAAAACAGATACTCAAGCTTGACGACGATGACCTGAACGAAGTTTCAGGCGGTGCTTTCAGACTTTTTGCACGACTTCCGTTCTGCATGGTCTGCGGCAAGAGGATGAGCCACGGGCCAAGCGCATTCGTTTATATCTGCACGAATGACAGATGCTCGCAGTTCAGCGTTGTAAAGAGCTCCAAGTTCGTTGACTGGAGATAAGGCAAATCCCATATGGATAAGACACAGCAGACGGCTCCCCGTCTGCTGTTTTATTTTGCTTTTTTAATTATGTTAATTAGATTACGTTTATTAATTTATGTAGATAATATTATGCCAATTTTATTATGTAGTTGATAATATGTTATTTATATTATGTTAATTTTTCTTTGAAATCTGAATTGTTATTTCCCTGCTGACATATGGTAAAGAAGTATTTTATGTGGTAAAATAATTTTAACTAATCCAACCAGCGGGGGTACCATATGACAGCCTTTTTAATAATCCTTTTAGTCATTATTATTGCAGCAGCCGCGTATTACGGTTACAAAAAAGGCACTATGCTGAGAGAATCCGGCAAGCTTGCCATTAGAGAGGGAAGATTCTGGGAAGATGCAGAGCTGCTCTATACCAAGACATCTTTCGACGAGCTGCGGAAAGAGCTTATGAATGCTGATTACTCCGGCAGCGGAGTTACGGCTCCCAGGTCCGACGGTGAACAGCCGATACTTATTTTCCAGTCTGCCAAGGGATTCAACGCCGCAGTCGCCTATATGGGTGAGATTGACGGAGAGCATAAATACAATTTCAGTATTCTAAACTGGAAGATGAGAAACGGTGCTGTACAGGGTTTTCTTGAAATGAATGTTCTGATGACGGTTGTAGAGAAGGTATTCCTTGCGCTTGATCCGGACACCGAGGCTCAGATAGAGCCGCGACAGATAAAGACAAAGACAAAGCTCTTCTGAGAGAGGATATAAAAGATGAAGACTATTCTGATCGTTATTCTTGTTTTCGCTTTGATAGCCGCGATCTATATTTTTCTCCCCTATTTTGTAAATACTGTATGGAACAGTTTCTCAGACAAATACCGCAACTCCAAAAAAACAAGGAAGTATTCCGAGCATCCCGCGGAAAGATTCCGCCTTGCCGACCGCTACAGCGATGATGCAGCAGAGAAATACAGGCAGGCGCAGAAAGAAAAGCGCGATGCAGCAACCGCTGCCATCAAGGGAAGGCTCAATGATTCAAAGAAAATGTTCGGTGCTGTGGTGGACAAATCAGTTCAGGCTATAGACCGGCTCAATTCTCATGTGGATACAGTGAAGGCTGAAAAGATGGCTTCGCAGACTGATGCAAGGCAGGTTGACAGCCACAGTGCTCCCGGCAAATCAAACCCGCTCCCGGCAGCAAAGCCTGCAAGAAAAGCCTCTCTCCTGCCCGATCTTGAAGCACCTGAACTGATACCCGCCTTTCAGGAGGACCGCTGCTGCATATGCAACTCAGCTCTGGGAGAGACATTCGGCGTACTCTTCCGCTCGGAGACCGGCGCCGAGGCGAGATTATGCAGGCAGTGCCACGCAAAACTATATGCTCTTCTGAAGAGCGAAGACCGCAGTGAAGTGGTGACTTCCGGGAAATACATAGTATCCCGCTATGACGCAGTTGATCCGAAGGTGGAAAGCTACCTCAGAAAATATGCTGCCAGAGGCGCAGAACGTTTGAGAGACCAGCTCTGATAATGAAAAGCGCAGTTGAAAGGAAAAGATCATGAAAAGAATCATCGCCATCATTTTAGCTCTGACTATGTGTTTCGCATTCTGTGCATGCGGGAGCAGCAATTCCAAAGGATCATCCATTCCGGAAGAACTTGCCGGCAGGTGGAAAAAAGACTCGCTTTTCGCCGTGTTTCCCTTTGATGAGATCGATATAGAAAGCGACGGCTCCTGTATAATATATATGGACTCCGGCTATAAGGGCCATATCACTGAGAAAGGCGGCAAATACCAGATCATAGTGGATGACTTCTCAGTCTCGGGCGGGTCGGAAAAAGATCTTGAAGAAGTTAAGGAAGCTTTAAAATTCACCGCTGTACTTGACGGAGATGCTCTCACAATATCCGTTAAAGCCAAAAGCGGGTATGTATATCTTGGCAAGGATTCATTGCAGTTCGTCAAAAAGAAGTGATCCCGCAGACTTCAGACATCCCTCTTTAATACTTACACAGGAGGACTATGCTGTGTTCTGTCCCAAGTGCGGAAAAGAGAATAAGTCTAATCAGAAATGGTGCTGTTACTGCGGCACCATTTTGTCTGTACAGGAGGCTCCTGCAGCAGAAGCAGCACCGCCTAAACGCGAAGCGCAGCAGGTGCAGCAAAAACGTGAGGCACCCGTGAAGAAGGTCGCTGAAAGGCAGGCCACATCACAGAAGAAGACTTCAAAACGCAAAAAAAGCGGAAAAGGAATTGTCGCCGTTATTATCGGTGTGCTCGTCCTTGCCGCAATTATTGCTGCCTGCCTGTTTATTATCCCATCCCGCAACAAGCGCAGCGACAGTGCCAGCGACGTAGACGCAGGAGTTGACGGAAAGCGGCTTACTTTTCACCGCAGTGACGCAGCCCATATTATTAAAGACAATGATACAGGGACTTCATTTGTTGATAATGAGTTAATTCTCTCATTCAATGAAACTCCTGATCTCACAGCCGTTGAAGAGGCTATCGAGCCTTATGGCGGGACTGTAGTAGGTATCAACGACTATCTGCATACTTATCAGATCCTGTTTGACCGTGAATATACATATGACGAACTGACTGAGATCTCATATGAAATTAGGGGTATGCTCCCATCTGCGAAGTCTACTTTAAACTATTGCTTTGTAATTGAGCTTGAAGGATATACCCCAAATGATCCGGAATGGGCAAATGAATGGAATAACGTACCATCAGGTAAAAACTGGAATCTTGAAGCGATACATGCACCCGAAATGTGGGAGTTTTATATGGCTATGGACAAAACCCCCGTCAATGTAGGTGTACTTGATAATCAGTTTTTCGTAGAACATGAAGACCTTGAATTCAAAGAAGTCTTTTTGAATAACTTTGAGATCAAGAAAGAGTATAGAAGTCCAAATCATGGTAATTCCGTAGCAGGTATCATTGCGGCTACTTTTAATAATGGAAAAGGTATTGCAGGCATTGCACCGGATGTAAATCTCTATGGCGCTTCTATGTTTGGTCTTTCAAACAGATCTGCAAATACATCCACTGACAATATAACAATTTGCGAATATGAAGCCGGTCTTGCATATCTGATAGAAAACAAAAACTGCCGTGTAATCAACCTAAGCTATGGCGGCGGTCTTTTCGACGATCATTCAATTAGCGAAGCAGATATACCGGTTGCTGAGCATATTGAGGAAAGTCTCCTGTTTATGATCAATGAGGGATATGATTTTTTGATCGTAAAGGGTGCTGGTAATGACCGAAAAGACTACAACGACTACGATGCCTTTTCACTCTTTAAGAATCAGAAGGTTTTAGATAGAATCATAACTGTTGCAGCTATTACTAATAGTTATAATAACAAGTACTATCTTGCTGATTACAGCAACTACGGATACTCTGTTGATATTGCTGCACCAGGAGAACGGATTAATACAGCTTCAGCTGCAAAAGCAGCATGGTGGTATAATAGTATTTACACTGAAGAATTCAATGGGACTTCTGCGGCCACTCCACACGTTGCCGGTGTAGCTGCTGCAATTCTGAGTGTCTATCCAAACCTGACAGGGCCTGAACTGAAAAATATCTTAATCTCATCTGCATCAGGAATCTATGGTTATGAAGGTCTTACGATTACACCATCATATGACCAAACTATCATTTCTCTAGATCCAAGTTATGACGAGTCTGACGTCCCGTTTTATTTCTATCCGATGTTGGATGCCTATGAAGCAATTAAACTTGCATCGGAAGTAGCGCAAGGCAAAAATGCTCCACAAGTAGCAAATGAAAAATGGAGCGAAGCATATGAAGCATATAAAGAATACGTTCTTAACCAAACTCCCGACTGGAAAGATGATCCGTCTCTGATCAACGGGCAAACATTTACTCTTGATGGTCTGAAGTATTATAAGGATCAGTATTCTGAGCCCAAATATGCTCTATATGATATAGATGACAACGGAATACCTGAACTGATCATTTTTAACGGCTGTCCGTTTATGGCCGAGGCTCAGGATTATGTATTTACTTATGAAAACGGGCAGGTAAAATACCTGGGCAACATTGGTTTTCGCAGTTGCAATTTATATTTCTTTGATGGTGCCGAATACTGCGGTTTATTCTGTTCCGATGGTAATGGAGGTTACTTCCTGACAAATTATTATTACATTGATAATGGAACCACAGTCTCAGAGCATGTAAAAGATTACATCTTCGATGAAACGGGAAACGTTGTCAACACTCAGGTAACCTCGAATGCTGCCCTGTATAATCAAAGCATAAGCGAAGGCGGTACACCCCTCCACTT
>JAIKVS010000025.1 GCA_024685535.1 Oscillospiraceae bacterium
CCCGTCTGAATCTGTGTTAAGCGATAAAAGCGTAGTTCCGGATCTGTATCTGTAAACGGAGCCGGTGTTCTCGTATTCGTCACCAAGAAGAGCGATCGCCTCCCCGATGTTCATCCCTATCCTGACTCCCTGCTGGGTAGCGACAAGGTCATCCTTTAACGCGATCCCGGTGATATAGTTCACTCCGTCTATCTCATTCATCATGAGCTCGAAACCGTCATAGAACCAGTATATATCACTTCCCTGATGTGCGCAGCTGGGCATCTCCGTTTTCGTCCTCGGCTCTCCGAGCGCGTCTGTGACCGGATCCGCCTCATCCATGACTCCGAAGCTGACTCCGTCAAGAACCACATAGAGTTCTCCGTAGTCCGGCCGGATCTCAGTCACGGCAGCAGTTTCCGGCTCTTCGGCCTGGACCGTCTGAGTCTGTCCGCATGCCGCGAGACAGAAAAGCAGGCCTAAAGCAATTATCAAAGCGACTGTTTTTTTCATGTTACTCAAGAATTCCCTTCAGATATTCACCAAGATATTTCGTGTATTTCTCCGCGCCTGTCCTGTTGAGATGAAGCCCGCCGTCATATGTGTCTGTCTTCATGTCGAGACCGATGTCTGAGGCAAGCGGCACAAAGTTAATATAACACAAACCTGTTTCTTCTGCATAGCTTTTTAACTGAGCGTCCCACTCGTCATACCAGTGAGGCCACTCAACAGGCGATTTGACAAGTACGAGCTCGGCCCCGTTTTCCTCGCACAGCATTCTCATTCTGTCCAGATAATCCATGCAGATATCCGGCAGCTCATCATACGGGATCACCGGGACTGTCGGAAGCTGATCCTGCGGCAGGATTCCGGTGTGTTCGAGATACCCTCTGTAAGTCACCTTATAAGGTCTGAACATGTATCTGAGATCGTCTGCTCCGAGCTCACTCCATCTCGAATGATAGCGCAAAAGAGGAATATAATAGCTTATAACGCTCTCTTCTTCCATGACCGAGGCATTGACGGCTTTAATTTTTGATCCGGAAAACCTCATTCCGTCCAGGGTCATCCTGTTGTATGCTTCACTGACCGGTTTGCCGTAGCGCAGCGCGTTCACATTGAAGACCACCGCTTCAGGGTTCTCATACCTGAATGTCTCCTCCAGAAGGTAACAGCTCTGCCAGACCAGCTGCTGCGCGCTGCCTCTTATCCACGACTTTATTCCGAATGACTCTTCCAGAACCATGGGCGATATGTTTTCAAACACCTCACAGTCACCCAGGAATATCACGTCATTGTCCTTATCCGATGAATAGTACTCGTTTATCATCGCGCCTTCCGGGATATCGCCGGTATATTTGGGTGCGGTGAGCTTCCCGAGAAGATATATGCTCAAGACGAGTATCGTCATGGCAAGAATTGCCGAAATAATATGTTTATTCTTCATATCCGTAATCAGAATCTGTTGTAGATGAAATCCGCCGAATCGTATCCCGGCCCGTAAGCTCCAAATACCAGCACGAGAATTATCAGAGCGGCGCATACGAACCATATGGCGTCTGTTTTACAGATCGTGTCCGAAACATCCTGCTTTCTGTTCCGTATATCGTATGCTGCCGCGGCAAGAACGAATACCGCCGTTATGATGAGAGCCGGCGCTCCCGCTCCGGCAGATAAGATACCCTGCGAGCCGGTACCGAAGATCGAAGAGATGATCCTGAACGCTTCTCCCATCGAATCCGCGCGGAAAAATATCCAGGCCAGAGACATCAGTATATAATTCAAAACGATCCTCCATGTCCCGGACTTCCCGTTTTTCCCGGTACCGGTTCCTTTTTCAATGATGCTCTCAATGACCTGATACATTCCGTTCAGAACGCCCCAGAATATGAACTTCCAGTCCGCTCCGTGCCACAGGCCGGAGACCGCGAAGACCGCGATAATGTTAAGATACGCTCTCAGGGTTCCCTTTCTGCTGCCGCCAAGCGGAAAATACAGATAATCTCTGAACCAGAAGGAAAGCGACATGTGCCATCTGCGCCATATATCCTTGATCGACCAGCTCAGATACGGAGCGTCGAAGTTTTCGAGCAATCTGATCCCGAACAGCCTCGCACTCCCTATTGCTATATCCGAATAGCCCGCGAAATCACAGTATATCTGCATGGAATATGCAAGAACAGCTATTATTACCGGGACCCCTGCAAATTTGTCGGGAGATGAATATACGGTATCCACAAGCACTTTTATATTGTCAGCAACACAAAGCTTCAGGAAGAATCCTCTGCATATTCTGAACAGTCCGACTTTGAATGATCCGGCATCAGCTGTTTTCCGAAT
>JAIKVS010000034.1 GCA_024685535.1 Oscillospiraceae bacterium
GGTAAACATCTGGCAGGAGCAAAAGCTGCTGTCAGGCAAGGCACCGGCAAAGACAGGATAGAGGCAATGGAGGACAGGCTGTTGGATGCGGAGCAGAATCTTGACCGGCAGTACAGGGTAAAGAAACTCGCCAATCTTGCAGTCTCTCTTATCATTGTAATACTAGGCGTCTCATCCGTGATCTTCATATTTCGGCACGATCGAGAGGGATGGCTGACATTTCGCTGGCTGACTGTAGACGGCACTCTGTTTACGACCGCAATCTCATTCTTCTTTGTGGTATTCGACGTTATAGATTTCCTATATCTGTCTGAGCATTCTTCTACCCTGATATATTTTATGCGGCTTGCCGCTTCAGTGGCAGAAGGTCTTATCATGATCGTTGTCCTGATAAGCCAGCTTCCGTTTTTTTCAGAACACATGCACATATTCCGTTACGATATGTTTAACATGCATATTCTTATTCCTCTCCTGATGATCGCATCTTTCATCGCAAACGACTCTCCGGAAGGCGTTTTGAGTTTCAGTCAGAAATGGCATGGCACATGGTATGTCACGCTTTACGCTGCTGTTGTTATCACTCTGATAGTTACCGGTGTTATCCCCGCAGATCTCATCCCTTATTTTTTCCTTGATGTGACTCATCTGCCGCTTCTCGACCTTGCAGGATACTTCATCGCCATCTACGGTATAGCCTTCCTTCTTTCCAGCATTCTTTCATATCTTAACCGAAAGATCTCCTGGCTCTGGCTTCATGACCTTAACAGGCCGGTTTAAAAAAAATTTATAGTATCAAAAAAGGCAGGTGCTGAATGCGCCTGCCTTCTTAATTATCAATATATCTGCAAATCAATCTTCATAGTGTTTTCAGACCGGGAATACTGAATTATCGAGAATCACCCCTGCCGATCAAAACAGTCCCAATGCTTCGCATGCATTATATATCCCGTCATCATCCACAGCGGTCGTGATATAATCCGCTCTGTCCTTCAGCGGCTGCACAGCATTCCCCATTGCCACCTTCGTCCAATCATCAGTAAACATAGACAGGTCATTGTAGGAGTCACCGAACACTACCGCATCAGAGTACGGCGCCTGAAAACGGTCCATAACAGCACGTATGCCTTCATCTTTATATGTCGGTTCAACGAAAAAGTATTCTCTGTGATACCTTGCCCAGGGAAGCGGCTTCAGTTCTTTCAGAGTATTCTCAATCGGCGGCTCGCAGGCAATATAGGCTTTAAATATTCTCTCAGTGTTCTCAGGCCTCAGCCCGGGAATGACCCTGGTTTTCAGATAGGTATCACGGGTAACTTCATAAAAGCGCTCATCAGGAGCTGTGCGGGTGTCGCTGTCATCTGTCTGAAGTCCCCACGGCAGTCCTCTTTCATCGCATTCCCTGATGAGAGCCGTCACCAGGTCCTTCGGCAGCGGCTTTATACCCAGCTGTCTGTCGGCTATGGTAAGGCCATAGCCGCCATCGCTCACCATGTTATCGAGTCCGGCTCTGTGCATTATATCTCTCGCCATGGCATTTGATCTGCCGGTCGCTATAGCGAGGAAGTGCCCCTGTGCCTTCAAGCGCCTTATGGCCTCTTTTGCAGAATCCGGGATATAGCCGGTTTCATATCCTCCGGCCAGCAAGGTCCCGTCGATGTCAAAGAATAAATAGCGTTTTCTCAATAATATGCCTCCGAACAGGCAAAATTTTAATATTTCAATTCCATCGCTGCTAAAAGCAGTACCCGCAGAATAACGGGTACTGCTTTCAGGTAAATGCAGGGATCACTGTCTGTTTTCGCTGATCTTACGGACCTCTATCCTCTTTTGTCTGTCCGCGATGAACTGAGGCAGGACTTTGGGCCGGGCAAAGTAATCAATGCTTTCGACATTTGTACGTTTGCGAAGATGGATGGCATCGAACTTGCATCTTGTTGTACAGACGCCACAGCCTAAGCACTTGTTCGGATCAACATAAGAGGCTCCGCAGCCCAGACATCTTGCCGTCTCAGCCTTGAGCTGTTCTTCAGTAAATGTGATGCGGTCATCCTTGAATGTACATGCCTTCGCATGGTCTTTACCGGGTTTCTGACGGGATGCGGAATCGTAATCGTTCTTAACGGCATCGAAGTCAACATTGTCTTTGTCGAAAGCATGATAGGTAAGGCGGTCGCGGCCAATTACAAGGCTCTGGCCAGGATGAACATAACGATGGATAGATATTGCAGCCTGTTTGCCCTGTGCAATTGCGTCTATAGCAAACTTGGGTCCGGTATAGGCATCACCACCCACAAATATATCCTTTTGTCCGGTCTGATATGTAACAGCATCAGCTATCACTCGGCCTTTTTCATCAGTTCTGAGATCTCCCAGATCAAGTCCTTCAAGGTCGATGCGCTGTCCTACAGCGGCGAGAACCGAATCGCACTCAATGGAACCTGCTTCACAGACCAGAGCAGTTACTTTGCCGTCCTTACCAGTGATCTCAACCGGTCTGTGCTCAAAGAGGAATTTCACTCCCTCTTCTCTGGCTTCAGCGACCTCAGCCGGATCAGCAGGCATATCGCTCTCTTTCCTGCGATATGCAACCGTTACATCAGCGCCGAGACGTACTGCCGCCCTCGCGACGTCCATAGCAACGTTTCCTCCGCCGACTACAACAACTTTTCTGCCCACATCAGGCTTTGCACCGGAATTTACCTCACGCAGGAAGTCTATGCCGCCCCAGACTCTCTCAAGATCCTCTCCCGGGATTCCGAGGGAAGCTGACTTCTGTGCGCCGACCGCAAGGTATATGGCATCATAACCCTGCTCTCGCAGCTGTGCAATGGTAATATCTTTTCCGATTTCAACACCGCAGCGGAAGATAACTCCAAGTTCCTTGAGAACATCTATCTCGGCATCGAGCACCGGCTTTTCGAGGCGGAAGCTGGGAATACCGTAGCGGAGCATGCCTCCCGGCTGCTCATTCTTATCGAATACCGTAACCTTATAGTTATCGGCTGCGAGATAATATGCGCAGCTGAGTCCGGCAGGGCCTGCGCCAATTATGGCGATCTTCTTATCGCTGAAGTCATAGAGTTTCTTAGGCACGAAGCGCTTATCGCGGTCAAGCTCCCTGTCGGATATGAATTTCTTTATCTCATCTATGGCAACAGCCTGATCTATACTGCCTCTGGTGCACTCATCCTCGCATCTGCGGTTGCAGACCCGGCCGCAGACGGCAGGAAGCGGGTTTTCTTTCTTTATCAGCTCGAGCGCATCCAGATATCTGCCCTGAGCAGCCAGCTTTATATAGCCTTGAACTGCAATATGTGCAGGGCAGGCCGTCTTGCAGGGTGCCGTGCCTTCCGGTGCAACATACTCTCTGTTGGTACGGTGTTCAGGATTCCAGTGCTCCGGCGTCCATTCAATATCATCTGGAAGCTCATGGTGCTTATGCTCTATCGGTGTCTTGGAGCAGAGTTTCTGCCCCATCTGGATAGCGTTATTTGCACAGCGATCAGTGCACTGGCCGCAGGCAACGCATTTCTCCTTATCTATTTCAGCAACATAGTTGCTTCTGGAGGTATCGGGCGTGTTGTAATACTGGGATACTCCCAGAGCGAGACAGCTTTCCGGCATGCAGTTGCATATCGCGAAAGTCTCTCCCTGATGGAGCGTGGTGATCTGGTGGACACAGCCGCGTTCATCGCAGAGCTTAATAAGCTCTTTCGCTTCAGCAACGCTGACCGGTCTTCCTTTTCCGGTGTTATTGAACATATCACCTACATGACCCATGAATATACACAGGCCTTCATCCAGATCTCCGCTGCCCTCGCCCATCATTCTGCGGACACGTCTGCACTGGCATGGAGTAACACTAAGATGGCCTTCGTTGGCTTCGATATACATGCTGCAGCGCTCATTGTCGATCTTCTCCGCATCGGCGGGAATGGCGCTCTCAACAGGAATCACGCGCATGATGCCGGCCCCCATCGGAGTATTGGGAGCATGCTCGATCTGGCTTGTAGTAGCGTGCTGATGGAAAGCATATGCGATCTCAGGGTGAGCTATACAGAATTTCTCGTTGATAAGGAGGAATTCAAACACACCGGGAGTATAAGGAGGCAGAAGGTATATCTCGAGACCGACCTTCTTTACAAGTACCTGGACGACCAGGCCAATGTCGGTAAGCTCGTGCAGCACTTCCCTTGTTCTCTTTACAGGCAGTTTCGCCTTTCGCGCGATAAACGGGACAAACGCCGGTTTCATGCTGGTCAGCGCCAGCATTACTGTTATCTGTTCGTCTGTTATCCACTTTTCGAACACTTTGTATTCCGCGCAGTCAGGCGTTATCTTGTAGTGTCCGTCGTTGATCTTTTCGCAAAGCTTGATAAGATTCTCTCTTACTTCCATATTACCCCTCATAAATATTTATTTGCTTTCAGGTTATAGCGGGACGGTCAGAATTTCCCGCTGTGGCCGGAGTGTCCTCCGGAGAAATGCCCGCCTCCGCTGAATCCGCCTCCGCTGTCCCTCGGGCCGTTATCGGTATGGATCACGGTACGGGTCACAGTCCTGTTGATAAAATCATCACGTCTTATCTTCATATTTACACCGGGAGGAACGATATATCCCCCGGCGCTTGTTTTTTCAGTAGCAGTAATCATCTGTCTCCTGAATGCACTGCACACCGCAAATGCGCTAAGCAGCGGAACAAGGATCACAACAAGGAGCAGAGCCGGGTTCTTGCGCGGTGCATTCGGGTCTTCATAACCGTGCTGGATCACCTGAGTCGTCTGCGGAACATAGGTGTTCTCTTCAAGCGGAGAAATGAGCAGGTTCTCTGCGCAATCCAGAAAAGCCCTATAACCGTTATACCAGTCGTTCTGCCTGAAATACGGGATCATAGCCTGTTCAAGCTTGTACATGCCCGGTTCATTGAAGGCCTTGTTTCCGATAAAGCCGTTAGTATCCAATGCAAAGTCGCGGTCAGCCATACTCATGAGAAGCACAAGCGAATCCCTTCGGCTTTCACCGTTTCCGTTATCCCATCCCAGAGAATACTGGCTGTACATTTCAACCGCAAGATCGTATATGTCTCTGGAATTGGTATACCTTGTGAAGTCGTTTACAATAATTATGTAAACCGAGCACATATACTTTTCGGA
>JAIKVS010000055.1 GCA_024685535.1 Oscillospiraceae bacterium
ATAAATAAGTCCTTGAGTTTTCTCCGCATTATGATATTATTTATAAGTCTTATTATGAGTTATTATACCCTTGAGAGGAAAAAATGCCCGAAAACAACAGTAAACTGAACAATGAAACAATAGAAGGCCGCAACGCCGTGATTGAAGCGCTACGTGCAGGCCGCAGCATAGACAAGATATTTCTTGCCCGTGGAGAGACTGACAGTACTCTCGGCCATATTGCCTCAAGAGCAAGGGATCTCGGCATACCCGTTGTGGAATGCGACAGGCGCAAACTCGATTTTATGAGCAGCACTCATTCCCATCAGGGCGTTATCGCAGTGGCCGCTGTAAAGGAATACTGTTCTGTGGACGATATCTTCCGCCTTGCGGAGGAACGGGGAGAATCTCCGTTCATCATTGTATGTGACGAGATCAGTGACGGGCATAATCTCGGTGCGATAATAAGAAGCGCCGAGTGCGCAGGAGCGCACGGCGTTATTATCCCGAAGCGCCGCAGCGCAGGCCTTACCGCTATAGTCGACAAGGCTTCAGCCGGCGCTGCAGAGCACATGCTCATTGCAAGGGTATCGAATATTCCGGCAGCGCTCAACGAACTCAAATCACGCGGAGTGTGGATATACGGCACTGCAGCAGATGGATCTTCTCCACTTTGGGAAACCGATCTTTCTGGCTCACTTGCGCTCGTCATCGGCTCTGAGGGCGATGGCATGGGCCGCCTAGTAAGGGAGAGCTGTGATTTCATAATAAGCCTGCCCATGAAGGGCGAAGTAGGATCGCTCAACGCGAGCAACGCCGCTGCCATTGTAATGTACGAGGTGCTCAGACAGCGCATTTGAACCTTATCCTGATTATTTGAAATGCCGTTTTTCACGGCGGAACTGTTGAAGATATGTCAGATGAAATACTGGAAAACAATATAGATGATATAGGACTTTCCCTTGAGGATATCCTCGCGGAATTCCATGCCGAGAACGACTATGCCGATCTTGAGCCTGAGGACACTTTTGTACCTGAGCCCGCTGCACTGGACGTCACAATGGATCAGGTGCAGGAGGATACTCCGGTCAATCCCGACGGCTCCATGCAGCATTCTGAAAGGTTCCCCACAGCTTCGGAGATCAGGGCATATCTCGATTCCGTAAAGGACAGGGATTTTCTGAACATCTCAGAGGATATTTCCAATCCTCCTGCTGACCTTGAGGATATAGACAGGCGCTTCAGCGTTACCGGCAAGCCCCAGGAGCCTTCTGTTGTCTATGCCGGCGAAGAGATTCCTGTTGACCCGGATGAAGAATACCATCCGCCTGTGCAGGAAGTTGAACTTGAGAACGATTCTGTCTACGCCGAGCCGCACAATGAATTCAGCAGGCGCAGAAAAATACGCAGCAAACCGAGTATCCGGCGCAGAAGGATAGACAAACGCAAGAAGCTGCTCAAGGAACAGGAAAGCGATTCCAGGATCGCCGAGAGCGACTCCGTAAACTACGAGGAGTTTACCAGTTACAGCATCCCCTATTCGGGGATCGACGCGGACGAATACCCCTTCGACGATGAGCACGCATCGGCATATGACAGCGATGCGAAAGTAGTCCCATCGACATTTGGAGGATATATAAACGGTCTTCTCGCATCAATACTTTACCACATCCACCGGCAGCGCACTCGCGAAGGTATCCTTGACCCGATAGAGGATGAAGCGGAACTCGGTAAAGAACTGAAACCGCTCCAGGCCTCAAAATACTACGGATCCTTCTCACAGTCACTGAGGCTTCGCTTCAGGATAAGCTTCCTGTTATGGCTCATCATACTGTGGGTCAGTTCCGGGCTGCCGGTATTCGGTTATCTGAAGGATATAAGGATCGCTTCAGCAATGTGCGTTCTTCTCCAGTTCACGATCATGCTGCTCTCTCTCGATATCGTGACAAATGCGGTCATGAATGTTTTCACTTTAAGGGGCGGCATAGACTTTATTGCTGTTCTCTCCTGTGTTCTGACGTGCCTTGACGGAATAATGGTCGTTAAATCATCTTCTGTCAGCCTTCATATGCCGTTTTGCGTGATATCCTCGCTTTCGCTGCTCGGTGTGCTGCTTTCCTCTCTTGTAAGCTCCAGGGCTTTCAGAAAAGCACTCAGAGTGCCTGCCATAGGAAAAACCATCTATGCAGCCACCGCAGAACCCGGGAGGAACGGCAGCAAGACTGTGCTCAAATCTCTCCGTCCGCTTGACGGGTTTGTTAGACGGACCGAAGAAACTCCCCTGGATGAAGACATATATATTAAATTTACGCCATTTATTCTGGCGGCATGCCTGTTTTTCACTCTGCTCATAACAGCTGTTAAAAAATCCTTTTCCGATACTATTTTCGTTTTCTCCGTATTCATAGCTTCCGCCGTGCCTTTTACTGCACTGCTCAGTTTTGCCCTCCCCTTTTTCACAGGATCGATGCGAATCTTCTCATCAGGTGCCGCAATAGCCGGTTGGTCCGGTCTGAACGATATAGGCCAGTGCAGGGACATAATCGTTACCGACAGAGACATTTTCCCCAAGGGTTCAGTGGAAATATCCTCCATCCGTATCTTCTCCGATGCGGACAGCTCCAAGATAATCAGCTACGCCGGCAGCATGATGGCTCCCACCGGCATGGCAAGCTCCGAAAGCTTCATCGACATGATGAGGAAAAACAACGGCAGGAAGTATAAGATAGAAAACATTGAGTTTCTTCCCGCCGGAGGCATAAAGGGTATTATCGAAGGCGAGCGCGTACTTTGCGGAAACGTCGATTTTATGCGGCTGATGAACGTAAGAGTTCCTTACAGGCTTGTTGATAAAAACAGCGTTCTGCTCGCTATCGACGGGGTGCTTTACGGCATATTCAGCATAAGATACACTCCGATGAAACGCGTAAGAAAAGCGCTTACCGAGCTTATAAGTTCCAACAGACATGCAATATTCGCTATTAGGGACTTCAACATTACTCCTGAAATGCTGCATTCCCTTTTCGACATTGCCACCGACGGTTATGATTTCCCGCCATATCTTGAGCGATTCGAGATATCCGCGACCAAGGCATCCGGAGAAAGCAGGATCGCGGCAGTCGTATGCCGTGAAAGTCTCGGTCCTCTCGTGGACATGGCCGATGCCGGAAGATCTATGTATCTGGCTGTCAGGGTAAACACTCTGATATCACTCGCGGGCACTGCAGTCGGAATACTTTTCACTCTTGTAAGTCTGTTCTCTGCCGGCTCCATCACGCCTGTCACACTATTGGTTCTGATGCTGATATTCGCCGTGCCTGTTCCGCTCATTAGTTTCATCTCCCTGAGACGGAATATCACGAAGCAGTAAACATCCGAACAAAAGATAAAATTTATTGCCAAAGATAAATAATTTGTGTATAATAAATTGGTTACTGTTCAATAACAGTTTTCAGACCTTTTATCCGGGTCCGGAACATCAGTATATTCAGTATATTCAGTAAATTTAATTAGAGAGGAATAATACATGGAAACCAAAAACATTCGCAACATTGCTCTCCTCGGCCACGGCAACAACGGCAAGACCAGCCTTGCTGAAAGCATGCTGTTCTGCACCGGTGCCATCGACCGTCAGGGAAAAGTAGCCGACGGAAACACAGCCCTTGACTACGACGCAGAAGAAATCAAACGCCAGATCACCATATCCTCCAGCCTTGCTCCCATCAACTTCGGAGGAGTTAAGATAAATGTTCTTGACTGCCCGGGTTACTTCGATTTCGAAGCGGAAGCTCTGGCCGCCATCCGCGCTGTGGAAGCGGGCGTGATCGTCTGCTCCGCCAAGGATACTCTCGAATCCGTCGCGGTAGGCACACAGCGCAACTGGAAGTCCCTGAAGGCAGCGAATGTTCCCGTAATGTTCGTCATTTCCAAGTGCCTTGAAGAGCACGGTGATTATTTCAAGGCTCTGTCCACCCTCGAAGGCAAATACGGCAGCATCGTATGCCCCGTAACCATTCCGATGAGCGATGGTTCCGGCGTTATCGACCTGGTCCACAATATTGCCTATAAGACCAACGGAGCAAAGGTCGATAAGACCGATGTCCCCGCAGCAGACGCAGACCATGTTCAGGAGCTCCGCGAGCAGCTGATGGAGGCCGCCGCCGGTGCCACTGAAGAACTCATGGAAAAGTTCTTCGAGAACAT
>JAIKVS010000058.1 GCA_024685535.1 Oscillospiraceae bacterium
TTTTCTGTGGGATAGAAATAGTATAGTTCACCTTCGTGATACAGTTCGAATTCCTTTCCGCAGGAAAATGCAAGAGCGGGAAGCTTTCCTGTCGGAATGGAAAAAGCGGTATTATCCGAGCAATAGGAAAAAGCTTCCGGGGTGAGAGTACAATACCCGCACTCCCTGCGCTTTTTCCCGCCATTGGCACCGTATATTACTGTTTTAACACCCGTTTGCAGACTGAATGAATCCAGAAGCGGTTTTTCAGCTTCACGGATCTTCTCATACCATCCCGGTATGGAATACGGCTCATCATTAAAATGATACTGTTCGTTTAATGTGTGGCGGCACCCGCAGGCAGTACAGAATATTTCATTTCCTTTTCCTGCAGTGGTGTAAAGTGCTCTGCAGTCGGCACATCTGTATAGAATGCCTTCCAGGCCTTCGGCTTTGCCTTTCTGTCGATAAGTACACAGTGTGTCTTTTGAAGCGTCGTTGTATAAAACGGAAGCTATCCTGTGGTTCAGTTCCTCATCGCTCATCAGGTGCATCGCATCCTTTTTGATAACTTCCTCAACTTTTACGTTTACTGCTGTGCGGAAGCGTTTTCTGCGCCACTTTGGACCTGAATAATATGAGCCGCTTATCTTCACCAGAACAAGGTCAGCTTTCAGCCGCTTATAAAATGCCGCACCTTCCTGTACTATCGGGTTGGAGCGACCATCTGGAGAAAGACGGCCTTCAGGGAATATCACTACGGGATATCCTTTTTTAAGTGCTCTCATAATACGAACCGGGGAGGACATTTCGGCAGTAAACAGCTTTTTGGGGATAATCCCTGCCTTTTTAGCCATTGTTTTCAAAACAGGACGCGTGCAGTAGTATTCGTTCACGAGATATGTCGGATTTCGAGGGTGAGCCATCTGATGGATATAGTAGAAATCGAAGAAAGACTCATGGTTTGCCAGCAGAATATAAGGTGCTTCAGCTTCGGAAAGAAGCTCGTCATTTATCACCGGACGGGGTTTTCTTCCGTGCCACAGCCGGACGATTGCAAAAATCAGAACGTACATCGGTGAATCGGGAGTTTCATCGTAATAGCGGAAGCAGAACTGATCCATAAAAAGATAAATTATTACAAATAAGACTGCTGCTAGAAGAATGATAATGCAGACAAGACTCCAGAGGGGAAGATCGTTCACAAGAAAAGCTGCGCCCGCTTCGCCCATCAGATTGGATACAAGAATAGATGGTATAACACCTGTAGCCACAGTGCGTATGTATTTTCCATAGCCAAGCTTGCTGCCGCTACCGTAGTAGCATATGGCGCCGAACGGAATGATCGGCATGAAAAAGAGCAGATACATGAATATCACTGTATTACGTTCATGCAGAGAGGCATAGATATGTTCGATCTTTTCCCTGTTTTTGCGGTATGCCGAACTTTGAAATCCTGATATACGGACAAGCAGGAAAATGATAGTGGCACCGAGACAGACCCCGAGGTCACATAGGAGAAGTGAAATATATAAAGGGTAACTCAACCCGCTGGAGATCTGGATGAACTCAGCGGGAATGAAAACCACCACCATCTGCATTGCTTCTACGAGGATTACCGCCAAAGAACCGAAAATGCCTTTTGACAGAAGCAGCTCATTGGCTCCATGCAGATTGTGCCGAGCCTCCAGTTTCAGGAAAGGGATGAGTATGTTTTTCAGAAAAAAAGCGTAAAGGAGCAGTATCGCAGCCAATAGTACGGCGACAGCGATACGCTCCTTTTTTGTAGTGCTACGCAGATTTTTCTGATCCATTAACAACTCCGTACAATGAAATTCGTGACACTGGATCTAAAATGATCGCTCATATTGTACCATATTAGTATCATAACGGCAATCAGCAGCGTGGGAGACAGGAATGATTGTAAAGCGGACCGGGAGGGAATCGGATTCGCCTTGCGCAAGGCCATGTATATGATATAATTAAGAAAAATCTCTAGTCTATAGAAAGAGGGACCGACACATGAACCGGACCTTAACACGGATTCTGATCGTACTGCTGGCATTTTCTATGGTGTTAACAGTCACAGCCTGCGGTACAGCACGAGGGGGAAGTACGCAGCCGGCAGTGTCGGATGAACCTGCGTCTGCAACTGAAACACCAGCGCAAGCAGTTGAAGTATCGGAAGGGTCTGCCAAAGCTGAAGATGTCGACCCTGCACCGGGACCGACAGGAAATAACGGTGACATTGTCATATTGTATACGTCTGATGTCCACTGCGGAATTGATCAGGGATTCGGATATGCGGGTCTGCAGCAGATCAGAGATCATCTGACCGCAGCTGGTAACGAGGTAATACTTGTGGATGACGGCGACAGCATACAGGGCGAACCCGTAGGCACCATGACAAAGGGCAAAGCGATAGTTTCTCTCATGAATATGTTGGGATATGATGTTGCAACTCCCGGAAACCATGAGTTCGATTATGGTATGGAGCAGTTCCTTTATCTCGTGGAAAAGGCTGACTTTCAGTATGTAAGCTGCAATTTTAACTGCAAAGGGGAGCTTGTTTTTAAACCTTATGTAATTCTGGAACGGGCCGGCAAAAGAATAGCTTTTGTAGGTATTTCCACTCCGGAAACTCTTACCAGCTCAAATCCGGCAAACTTCAAAGATGAAAACGGAGAATTTGTTTATGGTTTTTTTCAGGACGGCGACGGACACGGAGTTATGGTGCGGTACAGTCCGCTGTGGATGCTGCACGCGCTGAAGGTGCGGACTATGTCATAGCCATGGCTCACTTGGGTAACCAGGCTGAGAGCGCACCCTATACATATAGCGAAGTTATCACCAATACAACGGGTATAGATGTTTTCTTCGATGGTCACAGCCACGATACCGATCAGGTCATTGTGAAAAACAGAGATGGAACTGATGTGCCGCGCGGAGCCGTAGGTACTAAGATGGCATGCATAGGATGGTGCAGGATAGCGGCAGACGGCGATATAAGTACAGGGCTTTATACATGGAGCAATAAGGAACCGGCGCCTGAACTTCTCGGCATAGAAAACGAAATGTCACGCGCGGTAGCGGATGCGGAAGATGCACTTAATGTGAAACTCAATGAAGTGGTTGCTTCCACAAGTGAGGAATCTACGATATATGATCCTGTTGAGAAGGACTCAACCGGAAATCCGGTACGAATGATCCGCAGGGCCGAGACTAACCTCGGCGACCTTTGCGCTGACGCATTTCGCATACAGTCCGGTGCAGATATTGCAATTATGGGAGGAGGCGGCATCCGCTCCATTATAAATTCAGGCGATATTACATTACGTGACATGCTCAGTGTATATCCGTTCGGAAACTCACTTTGTGTGCTCGAGGTAAGCGGCCGGCAGATACTGGATGCTTTGGAATGGGGAGCGCACGCTTTGCCGGGTGAGTTCGGCGGCTTTATGCAGACTTCAGGTCTGACATATGAGATCCATACTTATATAGACTCCGCATGTATTACCGATGAAAACGGAATGTTTACCGGAGTAGAAGGCGAGCGGCGTGTAAAGAATGTTCTGGTTAACGGAGTGCCGATTGATCTTCAAAAGACATATGCTCTTTCCGGTAATGATTACTGGCTTCTCGGGAATGGCGACGGATTTACGATGTTTGACGGAGCATCTGTACTTCAAAACTGCGTAAAGCTGGATAATCAGACTCTTATAGACTTCATCACGGAATCACTCGGAGGAGTTATCGGTGAGGAATACGAAGATCCATATGGTCAGGGACGTATAGTGATTGTAGAAGAAAGACCCTGATGGAAACAGAAAATAAGGATATGCAGACTTAAAAAAGCAGCCCATCTTTACAGATGGACTGTTTTTTTGGCGGAGGGTAAGGGATTCGAACCCCTGTGAGGTTGCCCTCTAACGGTTTTCAAGACCGCCCCGTTATGACCGCTTCGGTAACCCTCCATATTGAGTTTGCTTTGATGTT
>JAIKVS010000073.1 GCA_024685535.1 Oscillospiraceae bacterium
CCGGCTTTTTTCCCAGGGGCCTGTTCAATGGCTTTCGAACTTGCGACCTATGGCTTTGTGAGCGGTATTCTATACAAGCGCCTTCCGGATAAGACATCTAGCATTTATATCGCTCTTATTGCTGCTATGGTCTGCGGTCGAGTAGTATGGGGCATAGCGCGCTATGTCTTTGCCGGCCTCTCGGGCTCAACTTTTCCGATGAGCGCTTTCATCGCAGGCGCAGTTACCAATGCCATACCCGGCATAATCCTGCATATCATTCTCATTCCGCTTATAATAATAGCCATGAAGCGGGCAAAACTGGTTCTGAACGACTGAAAAATGGACCTGCAGAGACTTAAAAAGCTGCAGATACTTGACGGTACGGCTCTAAAGCTCATCGCAATGATTTGTATGGTGCTCGACCATACAGGAAATGCATTCTTTCCTGAAAAGATGTGGCTTCGTGCCATTGGCAGGATCGCAATGCCAGTCTTCGCATTCTGTGTGTCCGAAGGCTTCATCCATACGAGGGATAGAAAGCGGTATATCCTGAGGATGTTGTTTTTCGGCTTAATAAGCGAAGTGCCCTTCGATCTATTCGCATCCGGAGAGGCTTTTGTTTTAAGCCATCAGAACATAATGTTCACCTTTGCTTGGGCACTGGCGGGACTTAGCTGCTATGAGCAGATAGCCGCCCGTGAGCGCGGCTTTTTGGGAGATTTCGTTTCAGCCGTCGTCCTGCTGGTCTTTCTCGCAGGCTCACTGCTCCTCTGCCTTGACTATAATATGACAGCAACTACGCTTATTTTCATTTTTTATTTGCTCAGGGACAAACCCAGCTGGCTACGAAACATCTCAGCCCCCGCAGTTTACGCAGCTTTTAGGAACAAAGGGATGAACTGGTTTGGCCTGCTTGGATTCATCCCGATATTCATGTATAACGGCAGGCGTGGAAGAGGACTGAAGTGGCTGTTCTATATCTTCTATCCGGCGCACTTGTTGGGTATATGGCTCATAGACAATATGCTTTAACCAGTTACGAAAATAATAAAAAACCCGAGATCCGCCTGATGCGGTTCCCGGGTTTCTGTTTTTTAAAGGATGCTCAGTTCCTTATGAAGAGCGATCTGTTCAGCATGTCCTCCGCTATGTTGGAGGTCCAATAGTAGCCGTTGTCAGCTGCGGAATACTCCAGCTTACCTGAGCCGTTATTGTAGATAACGGTTGTGCTTTCAATGCCTGTGCCGTTATACACCATGACGATCTTTATTGCATCGGTATAGTTCAAAACACCGTTTGCATCTATCGTACCGGAGAAGCTCCAGATGGAGCGTTCAGATGATGTGTTCGGCCATGTGACTGAGACCTTATAGGCATTGCCGCCGGCGGAAACGATGTCCATGAAGGCCTTGCTGGCAATCTTTTCATGGAAGTTGCCGGCGTATCCGGTGGAGGGCACTGGGGTGGGAGCGGGTGCCGAGCCTATCGTTATGGTAGCGGCGGAGGTGTCTGTATAACCGTAATTGTTGGAGTAACGGCAATATACCTTCCAGCCGTTTGCCGCAGCGGGGACGTTTGAAAGCGTCATCCTGCTGTACATGCCGTCGGTTATCTTCATGCCTGGCAGGAGGATTGCAAGGCTTGCGTCGTTATATGCAACGTCGGTTTTGGAATCGGGGCTGACAAAGTGCCATACTACAAAGGTAGCGTTAACATAGTCCGCTCCGAAAGTAACGGTCCCGCCAGCCGGAACTGTCTGCGATTCGGGATTCCTTTTCACAACGGGGGTGAGGCTCGGTGTGCCCGGGGTGGTGGGGATAACGGTAATAAGCGCAGAGGCGGTGTCAGAGTAGCCGGCGTTGTTTGAATATCGGCAGTATACCTTCCAGCCGTTCATATTGTAAGTGATGTTACTGAGATACATTGTGCTGTACATGCCGTCTTTAATGGTGGCATAGGGGAACACCTTTGCAGCTTTCTCGTAAGTGATATCTGCGCCGTCCGGGCTTACGAAGTGCCATACGGCCCAGATCGCGTTCTCATATCCTGCAACGAAGCTGCATGCTCCTCCTTCGAGCACTGTTTCAGAAGTTGGGCTCTTGGTTATAATGGGAGTCTGCGGCTTGGGAGTGGGGGTTGGCTTAGGTGTGGGGGTCGGTGTGACGACAGGGGGAGGCGTCGGAACCGGAGTGGGCTGAGGAGTCTCTGAGGGCTGGATTATGATAACAGGCGGAAGTTCCTGAGAAGTCTGCGGTGTTGTCTGCGGAGCAGTCTCAGCGGGAACCGTGATGTCTATCTGCTGGGTCTGTTGCGGCTTTGAATTCTGTTTCTTGGATCCGCAGCCTGCGAATATCAAAACTGATGCAAAAACAAGCACGATCAGCGTGATGATAAGGATCTTCTTTTTCATGATGACCTCGTACGAAATTAAATGATTCATATAATATAATACTTAAACGTCAGTCCGTTCAACTATGTTAACTCTAACACTCCGGTGGCCTGTTTTCAAGAGCGCTTTGCGAACAAGCTGTGAACAGTACAGTCAGCATTTAAAAAACTTAACGGCGCTCTGCCGTGCTGAAAATACCGGCTTTATCGGCAAATTATTTGAAAACAGTTCAAAAATACTTCTGTCCGCATCTTTGCTGTGTTATAATCAGAAAAACTGATTTGAGTGGAAGGAGTAGGGGCTTGAAAGTAAGCATACGCAGAGATCTATCAACTACGCAGATCATACTTCTCAGCTTTTTAGGCCTGATACTGATCGGCAGCCTTCTTCTCTGGTTGCCTGTGAGCTCATCTGGCGGGGAAAGCATGCCGTATATCGATGCTCTTTTCACTTCCACGACATCGGTCTGCGTGACAGGCCTCGTAACAGTGCCGACTGTTTATGCGTGGAGCGGTTTCGGGCAGGCGGTCATCCTTGTCCTGATTCAGGTTGGTGGCCTTGGTATAATCGCTTTTATGTCTATGGTGATGATCAGTCTAAACCTCAGGATGGGAATCAAGGACAGAATGCTCATCCAGGACGCGTTCAACCTCAATACCCTCTCAGGACTTACTGGATTTGTGTTCAGAGTAGCTGCCGGAACATTTGTTATCGAACTGATAGGAGCGCTGCTCTACATGACGGTATTCGTTCCGGAATACGGGATAAAAGGCGTATGGATCTCCGTTTTTACTTCGGTTTCTGCATTCTGTAATGCAGGTCTGGACATCATATCAGAGAACAGTCTCTGCGCCTATGTCTCACAGCCGGTTGTGAACATCACCACCATGCTTCTCATTTTTCTGGGCGGGATAGGCTATATCGTGTGGTGGGACGTGATCCGGGTATTGAAGAATTTCCGCATAGAAGGCATCAGATGCTTCAGAAAGCTCACTCTCCACAGCAAGATAGCGGTCTGCACATCGCTCATACTTGTCTTTGCGGGAGCGCTGCTGTTCTTCCTGTTTGAACATACCAACCCTCTAACCGTAGGTAGCCTTCCAATTTCCTCGAAGATACTCGCGTCGTTCTTCCAGTCGGTAACGACCAGAACAGCCGGATTTGCCACACTGTCGCAGAAAAACCTAACGGATTCATCCTCGCTGGTAACCCTGCTGCTGATGTTTATCGGAGGATCTCCGGCGGGCACAGCCGGAGGAGTTAAGACAGTAACGATAGCTGTGCTTTTGGTTTCCGCCTATTCCACCATAATAAACAAGGAAGACGTTGTGTTGTTCAACAGGACTGTTCCGAGAGAAGCTGTGAACAAAGCGGTGGCTGTCGTGTGCATGTCATTTGTGATAACGCTCACGTCATCGGTGATGCTGTCGGCTTTTTCAAAGGGAGATCTTCTGGATGTTATGTTCGAAGCCGTGAGCGCTGCCGCAACCGTCGGCCTTTCCAGGGATTTCACGTCAAGGATTGGTTTCTGGAGCAAGATAGTGCTCATATTCACAATGTATCTCGGCAGGGTGGGACCTATATCTCTGCTTATTGCCTTTGATTCCAGAAAAGAGCGGAAAAACGCGATAAAAGACCCTGTAGAAAAGATTAGTATCGGATAAAACTCAGAAAAAACAGGAGTGATAGTATGGGAAAGAATCATTCATTTGCGGTGTTCGGTCTCGGAAGGTACGGAAGAGCGGTTGCAAAAGAGCTTGCAGCCAACGGTGAGGAAGTTCTTGCCGTTGATATCAGTGAGGATATGGTAAACAGTGTTGCTTCGGAGCTTCCTTTCTGTAAATGCGCGGATATCACTGATGCCGAAGTACTGCGAAGCCTCGATGTCGGGAATATTGATACGGTGATCATCGCTATGGCGAGCAATCTGGAAGCGAGTGTTATGGCGACCATCCTCTGCAAGGAGGCTGGGGTGAAGACTGTAATCACCAAGTGCGCCAGCGAGATGGGATGCAAGATCATGAGTAAAGTCGGCGCAGACAGGGTAGTGTTTCCGGAAAATGAGTCAGGCATAAGGCTTGCAAGGAATCTGCTTAAACAGGGTTTTGTGGACATCGCGGATCTTTCAGAGAACGTGTCGATGATCCAGATGCAGATTAAACCGGAATGGGCAGGAAAGACGCTCCGTGAACTCGATCTGCGTAAGCATTACATGGTGAATGTAGTGGCAATGGTGGATACAGGTGTAGTAGATTATGACTGCGATCCCGACAGAATACTGAGGCCGGATATGCAGCTTATAATGCTTGCTGAATCCTCAAAACTGAGAGCCCTGATCTGATACGAATTCCAAAAGGTAATAAAAGCCTCTCCGATACAGATAAAAGTCTGCTTAGGAGAGGCTTTTTTACTATGTCTCTGTTCTCATTTTGCATTTATGTTTATGAACTCCGCCTTGAGCTTGGAATAGATGAACTTCTGACTGGAATAGAGCCCGAAGTAGCCCGAGAGCATATATGCAATGCCGCAGGAAAGGGCAAAGTAGATCATGGCTCCCGAACCGAAAAGCTCAATGGAAAGGAGAATCGATGCGATAGGACAGTTCACTGCGCCGCAGAAAACGCACACCAGGCCGACTGCAGCGGCAAAGCCAGCCGGGATGCCGAGCAGCGGTCCTATCAGACATCCGAAGGTTGCGCCGACGAAGAAGCAGGGAACGACTTCGCCTCCCTTGAAGCCGACGCCGAGAGTTATTGCAGTGAAGAGAAGTTTCCAGAAGAATGCATCAGGCCTTGTGAAACCTTCCTCTATGGCGGCCTTTATACTGTCCATGCCGGCGCCGTTGAACTGACCTGTGCCGAGCAGAAGTGTGAGCCCGACTATCACTGTCCCTCCGACGAAAACTCTGATGAAGTCATTGGGGATATGTTTTTTTAGAATGTGTTCGCTGCCGTGCATCACAAGACAGAATACGATACTGAGCAGCGCGCAGAGCACCGAAAGTCCCGCTACGCGCAGCAGTAAGCCCCATCCAAGGTTTACAGCGTTCAGCGCGAAATGCTCGCCTGCAATGCCGAACAATCTTGATATGCCCAGTGCTGCGATAGATGCCACAAGACAGGGCACGAACGCCGAATAGTGGATTATGCCTACAGATATAACTTCCAAAGCGAATACAGTAGCTGTGAGGGGAGTGCCGAAGAGGGCGGAGAACACGGCGCTCATTCCAGAAAGCGTTGCTATGCGGACATCAGTATCATCGAGTCTGCAGAGCCTTCCAGCGAAGTTTCCGATACTGCCGCCTATCTGAAGCGCGGCACCTTCACGGCCTGCGCTTCCTCCGCAGAGATGTGTCAGTACTGTGGATATGAATATGGTGGGCATCAGAGCAATTGGTACACGCTCACCAGAGTGGATAGACTCTATTATGGTGTTGGTGCTTTTATTTTCCGTGTGGAATAATCTGTATATCAGCACTATGAGAAGCCCTGCGGCCGGCAGGAGATATAGCAGCCAGCCGTGCGCTTCGCGAAGCTTTGTCACAAAGCTGACGCTAAGATGAAAGGCCGAGCCTACAAGGCCGCCGGCTGTACCTGTGAGCAGCGCTATAAGGATCCACTTGATGAAACAGAGCAGTGTTTTTTTGATTGCTTCGGTCTCTTTGTTCAGAAAACTCATCTTTTCCGCTCCCGGATGAAATTATGCCGCAGCTGCTTATATCTTCAGTGTGAGAACGTTCAGTCCCAGAACGTTCTGATACTGCACCTCTTTTGCTATCTTATAAACCATTCTTATGCCGATGTTCTTCATGGGCTCCTCGCCAATGCTCTCGTCTGAAGTCATCTTAAGTCGCTCACCGGGATCGAAGGGCACGCAGTCGTCCTTTATGCGAAGGATCACCTCATCGTCTTTGTGCACGACCCTTATATCAACTGAGTTAGAACGTTTGTCCTTGGTAAAGCCGTGGTCTATGATGTTTCCGGCCATTTCTTCCATGGAAAGACCTGCAAGATTCGATCTCCGGGAGTCTATGCCATGTGCAAGGCAGAAGCTCTGAACACTCTCCGCCACCGATACTACCTCCTGCATACTATGAAGGCTGAGGTCCATTCGCTGATCCTCCGGAGCCCCGAAATCATCCGGGATCACCAAAAGCTCGTCCATGTTCCTGGGGAAATGTCTTATCCTTACCCATGAATAGATTAGTATTATGAGAGTTGTTACAACACCGTTGAGGACGTTAGCAACGTAAACACCGTTTATACCTAGGAAGCCTATCAGCAGAGCAGAAAAGCCGGCTACTGAGATAACCCCGTCGAATATACTCAACAGATGCACCAGCAGCTGCTTTCCGGATACCTGTGCATAGCAGGTAAAATGCATGCACATTACGCTGAATGGCATGCAAAGTGGCAGAATGCGAAGTCCGGCTGCAGTCATTGCGAATACCGGCTCTGCTGCGTTATGGTAGAATATCCGCGTAAATGGTACGGCGCAAAGGATTATTGCAGCACTGATAAGGCACTGCAGAGGTATGAAGCGCCGGAACATAACGCGCATAACGTCTGCAAGGGTCTGCCTGTCCTCCTCACCGGAACTTACACTGATCATCATTCGGGAGACTGCTATCATTCCCGTCGGCACCGCCCAGAATATCCTCATAACATAGTCAGAGGTGGCAAAGGCGGATATCGCCACTGAGCCGATATATACTTCCATAAGCTTGTTTACTATGAGTCCGCGGGCGGTCTGGTAAACGTAAGTGAGAGCGCCGGGAAGGCCTATGCGGATAACGGCTCCTCTCTCCCCCCAATCCACTTTGCCAAGTGAGAAGCGGAAGCTGGACTTTTCCGTTAGGAAGAAGGGCAGCTGCACCCCCATGAACACCCACATGCCAAGCGAAGCCGCCAGTGCAAGGCCGAGCTCGTTGAGCCGCAGGAGAAATACGAAAACGTAATTCAAAAGTATGTTGACCGCTATGAAAACTACGCTGGCCGTGAGGGTCACCTTACCTCTGTTTTCAAGGGAAAGGAAGGAGGCGAAGGAATTTCCGAGCAATAAAGGGATGAGTCCTGCTGCCTGCCCCAGCAGATAGCGGTTGAAGAGAGGACGGATCACGGGGTCTCTTGTGATGAAACCGGTCATATCCGATAGGGCAAGAATGATGTAAATAACGGTAAAGGCAGCAGCTATGAGCAGCGAGAGCATGATGTTAAGGTTGAATACCCCCTGCATGCTGTCCCGACGGTTTTTCCCCATGTATTCCCCGCAGAGGATGACAGATCCTCCTACCAGAATCATGCTGAAGGATGAGATTAGCATGTTTATTGGACTGTAAAGTCCCACGGCGCTCATCGCGTCCACTCCTACGTAGTTGCTTGCAAAATAGCTTGATACTATGCCGTTTACTGCTCCAACGGCTGCCAGTAGTATCTGCACAGGGAGGAGCCTGAAAAGCAGGCCTGTGAGCATCTTCAGATTTGACTGGTTAAGTCTGGGCGTTTCGTTCACTTGGATTACCTCGCGTTACTTCTTCAGATATTGCGCTGACACGGGAAATTCAAAATATGTGTCCGGGAATGGCTCATCACCAAGAACAAAATGCCACCATTCACAATCTATCGGCACAAAACCGTTCCTCATCATAGCCTTTCGGAGGATCATCCTGTTTTCATATTGCTCCCCCGTGACATCCCTGCTGTCAGGATGTGAGATCTCGCTGAACAGATCGAAAGGGCTTCCCATATCGAGCTCTCTGCCGGTCTTCATGTCCAGCAGTGTGAGGTCAACGGCGCTGCCGCGGCTGTGGCTGGACATCTTAGCGATATAACCTTTAGAGAAGAGTTCCTGCTTCTCAAGTTCAGGGTAGAAATAAGGCTTCATACGAATATCCGCGTCTTCTATGCCCCAGAGCACAAACTGCCTCACGGCTCCGGCCGGCCTGTATGCGTCGAATACCTTCAGACGATAGCCCTGCACAAAAAGTTCATTGCTCACGCACTTGAGAGCACGCGCGGCCTCCTTTGTGAGAAGCGCGCAGGGTTCCTCATAGCCGTCTATTCGGTCGCCTATGAAATTATATGTGGAATAATATCGTATCTCCTGCACTATGTGCGGGATCATATCCGCCAGAACGACGAATCCGGAAGGATCCATCGTAGCCTTTCGCTGATAGTCCGGCGCCATAAGGGCCTCCTGTCTCATACATATGAACCAACTGCCGGCTCATCGCCGGCAGTTGTCTGAATTTTAGGGTCAGAATAAGAGTGAATCGATGCGTGGGAGAAGTTCCAGAAGCTGAGCCTTGCAGTTTTCAATTTCTTTCCGGCCTTCATCGGAGTCAAAGCCGTTCCTCCGGATACGCCTGCGCATTATGCGTGTATAGCCTACCACGCGGGCTTTGTCTTCCACCTCTTTAAGCTTTTCAGGGTCGTCGGTACCGAGATATTTCTCCAGAGACTTAGCCCAGAACTGTCCTGCAGTGTCATAGTCTATACCGAGGAAATCCGTGGTCTGCTGGTGATTCGTCTCGGCATAGCCTCGGTATGCGTTGAACATGCTTGCAAGTTCAAATATCGGATGCCCGTGGCAGAGAGTGTCCATATCTATGAGCAGGCACTCTCCGTTTTGAAGCATAACGTTTTTAAGATGATAGTCACCGTGGAGCATGTGGTCGTCCTCGGGAACGGCATCGATAAGCTCGTGGAGCTTCTTCCATGCGTCCTCAGGAAGATAGTCTTTTAGGAAATCGCCCCAGTCCAGGGCAATAGCCTTCATATCAGGCATGGTATCGGGCTTTACTACGGTTGAGTGGATCTGCTTGAGGAGATCTATGCTCATTTCAGAAAGCTCGTCCACGGATTTATCTCCGCTGATGAGGAGTTTCGCAAAACTCTTGGCGTCAAGCAGCTCAAACACAGAGCCATAGCCTCCTCCCTCTATACGTACGACGTCATAGGGGATCGCAGTAGGGATGCCCAGCACAAAGGCAGCTCTTGCAAGCTCACGCTCGCGCTTGATTTCAGCGAGGGAATCGGGATTTAGAAACACCTTTACTATGGTGTCGGGGCCGATGCGGTATATCTTGCCGTTCGCTCCCTGGCCAATTATCTCACAGCCTTCAACTGAGATCTTTCTGTAGGCCTTCTGTATGTCCACCATCTCAGTGAAACCTGTCATCTCGAAGATTTCGTAAACCTCCGATGAAACATTGACAAGGCTCAGATTTGGCACTGCCTTTTTAAGCCTCAGTATGATGCGCAGGCCTGCACTGGAGATATATTGGAGATCGTCACAGTCAATAATCACGGGATCAGACTGCGCGTCTGTTCTGATTCTGTTTATCTCCTCCTCAACGGCACCCGCGTTGGCAGAATCAATATGTCCGCTAAGTTTTATTAAGAGGCTGTCATCACTTTTTATGCTGCTGACATTTTCCATCGTCATTTCTCCTTCCGGTTCAAATCTTCTTTTCTATGCGCAGCATGTTTCTGCCGTCAAGATATTTGTAGCTCACGTTGTCCATCGTCTTTTTTACAAGGAAAATCCCCAGACCGCCTATTCCTCTGTCCTCAGCAGGCAGCGTGACGTCCGGGTCTTCAGCAAGAACTGGATCAAAGGGGATGCCGCTGTCAATGAATGTAACGGAGGCTGTCCTTGTGTCCTCATCAAACTCGAACTGTACAGTAAGATCACCTGTATCCGGTGCGTAGGCATATGAGGCGATATTGTTAACTATCTCGTCGATCGCTATATCTATCTGGGACTGCGTCTTAATAGAGCAGCCCAGTTCCTTCAGCTTGTCGTCAACGAATTCCGTAACAGCTGAAATATTCTCTATCGTAGCTTTTACAGTCAGTTCTTTCACAGGATTCCCTCCTTTATGATCGGAGCCGTAATAGCTTATGCACATCATTGTGATGTCGTCAAACTGCTCTTCGTTGCCAACGAAGCTTTCCACGGCTCGCTTGACTGAAGCAAGTATTTCTTTTGGATGCATTTCTGCGGTTTCATTGAGAACCGAGGTTATCCTGTTCAGTCCGAACATGGATCTGTCTTTGTCTGTAGCCTCCGGCAGGCCGTCTGTATAAAGAAACAGCTTTGTTCCGGGGGCGAGATGCAGCTCATAATCCTGGTACTTGGATTGCGGGAAACCACCTATCACGAAACCGTGCTTATCCTTGAAAACCTCAAAGCATCCGTCCGGTTTCTTTATTATGGGGTATTCGTGGCCTGCACTTGAGGCGGTGAGTTTTCCGGTGGAGAGTTCAAGAATTCCTACCCATGCAGTAACAAACATATCTGCCTGGTTGTTGGAGCAAATCGCTTCATTTGTCTTGGAGATGACAGCGGCAGGCCCTTGGCCGAGCATGGCGCAGCTCTGCAGTATTATTTTTGAAACCATCATGAACAGCGCTCCCGGTATGCCTTTGCCGGAAACGTCCGCCATAACGAGACATAGATGATCATCATCAACGAGGAAATAGTCATAGAAATCGCCGCCGACGGCTTTGGCCGGATCCATACTTGCGAATAGATCAAATTCCTCTCTGTCCGGGAATGGAGGGAAAATGTGAGGCAGCATCGCATTCTGTATCCTTTGGGCCAGATCAAGTTCGGTGCTTAAGCGCTCTTTTTCGGCTGTGATTTTTGTCAGATCGTCTTCTATGGATGCAAGATCCTGTTCCATGCCGGCCATCACCAGACTTAGGTTTTCGATCTCGTCCCCGGTGCGTATATTCAGCATGGCAAAATGATCTGTATCGATTTTTCCTTTTCTGCGGTCAGCCACGTAACTCTCGGCAGCCTCAGCGATCTGGTCTATCGGTACTGAGATCTTTTTCCTCATATGGTTTGCAAGCACAACCGCCACAACGGCTGTAATGATAAGCACGGCCAGACTTACCTGCAGCGTAAATTCTTTCATCCCTGAAAAAACCTTATCCACCATTACGTCCGCAAGCACAAAAGCACAGACCTGGCCGCTTTCATCCCGAATCGGGACACCGGTGGTGCACATCCAGCCATACTTGGCTGTTCTGTCTATGTCATAAAGTATGCCTGTACCATCCCAATCAAGGAACTTCATCATACCGTTCCTGTTGACGATCTCCCAGTCACCCGGGAGCAGGGGAGCATAGGGGTCGGGATCTGCGATATAAACCATGGCGCTTGTGGCTTCGTCATACATAGCTATATAGATATAGCTGATATCACTGTCTTCAGCAAAGCCTCGCAGCAGGTGTATGAGCGTTTCGTAATCACTGCCTGCACCCATATCCACCGATGAATAGAAACTGCGGTATTCTTCACTGCCGCAGAGCAGCTTCTCATCGTTGCTCAGGTTTCGGTATATCTCCATAACATCTTTCGCAGCTGACACTGTGTCCGACCTGATGACTACGGTACTGGCTGCTGATTTCGCAGTATCGAAGGCATGCCTGATTATCTGTCCGGACAGCGAGTAGCTGTAAAGTCCCAGACCTGTAATCAGTGCCACCAATCCCAGCAGAATACAGCCGGTGACCGTAGCGCGGAATATCTTGGCAGCGAGAGAATGGTGCAGCTTTTCAACTGCATTCATCTCACGAACTGTTTTTTCCGGCATACCCGGACCTCCTTAAAAGAAACGCGCTTTATTCTGCGGCAGGCTGGGAGAGTGCTGCTATATCCAGCGGCACGGTTTTGAGAATCTCGGTTTTTCCCTCAAGATTCTCATATACGAAAACAAGGGTCCAGCCCTTGCAGAGGACACAGTGGTTCGTTCCGGACACAAGCTGCGAAGCAAGATGCATTACAGCGCCGTCAGCGGCCACGCTGCCGTCACGGTCGAACTTCCAGCTTCCAAGCATGCCTCCCTGTGCCTGAGAGTTCTCAACCTTGCCTGACTCAAGTATCGCACCCGGATCCAGGGCGACGATGTTTGTGACTTTTGCGTTGCCCTGAAGGTCGGCGTATACGTATACCAGCGCCCAGTAAGGCTGCGCGTCAGGATAGACGACCGTGGCTTCACAGAGGACGCAGTAGTTTGTGCCTGATACAAGCTGGGTGGCAAGCATGGCAGCAGGTGAGTAATTAACGCCCATCAGTCCATCAATGGCTTTGTCAAATGCTTTCTGTGCGTCTGCACTCATTTCAGTGCTCTCATTGAGTGCCCACCCGCCGGCCATGGGCTCAGCTTTCTTTTGGCCGCATGCTGCTGAAGAGCATAGCATGACCAGTGCCAGAATGATTACAAATATCTTTTTCATTCTGTTGTCCGTCTTTATTCGATCGTGAGGATATCCGAGAAACCGGTGACCTCGAATATCTCGTTTATGACCTCGTTCACATTGAGCAGTTTCATGCTGCCCTGCTGATTCATAACTTTCTGTACTGAAAGCAGAACACGCAGGCCGGCAGAGGATATGTACTCAAGCCCTTTCATGTCGAACACGAGATCGGTGACGCCGCCGAGAGCATTCTTCATTTCATCTTCCAGCTGGGGAGAAGTTGAGGTGTCGAGCCTTCCTTCCAGAGCCACGTTGAGTGAAGAGCCGTTCAATTCCTTCTTGATGTTTAACATGATGCAATCTCCTTTATATGTAAATAATAAATTTAACGATGATGGGTATTTAAGATATTGGTAATCTGTGATAATATACTTTTCGTATG
>JAIKVS010000079.1 GCA_024685535.1 Oscillospiraceae bacterium
ACATCATTCTCAGAACTGGCAAGAGCATATGCAAGCCTCGCGCCGTCAAGATAAAGAGGCATATCGCTTTCTCTGCACACAGCACTGATATTCTCAAGTTCTTCAAGAGAATAAAGAGTGCCCTGTTCTGTGGGCTGGGAAATATATACCATACCGGGCATGACTATATGTTCGCGGTTATCATCATGCCACCATGACGTTACAAAAGCCACTATCTGCTCTGCGGTTATCTTTCCTCTGCTGTTGGGAAGCGGCAGAACCTTATGGCCGCAGAGTTCAATTGCCCCGGCCTCATGGCCGCATATATGTCCGGTATCCGCGGCTATCACTCCCTGATAGGAGCGAAGTAGCGCGCTTATAACCACAGCGTTCGTCTGAGTGCCTCCGGTGAGGAAATATACGTCCGCGCCTGGTGCATCACAGGCTAAGCGTATTTTGTCTCTGGCCGATTCGGAGAACTCATCGGTACCGTAGCCTGAGCTCTTTACAAAGTTTGTTTCTAAAAGTCTTTTAAGTATCTCCGGATGTGCGCCCTCCATATAGTCGGAGGCAAATCCAAGTTTTTCCGCAGGTCTCAGATCCATAATACGTCATCCTTTCTTAATTAATGATTAATGCAAAGATCGCACTGCCAGCCTCAGCCCCACAGCCAGATCAGCAGGCTGATCACAAAGCACCCTCCGATGACAGAAACAGCGCTAAAGGGCCATTTTCCGCCGCTGTTGAATTTATAGAAATCCTCCCAGCGCCTGTTCTCCGGTGCAACGACAACCTTCTGGAAATACAGCAGCCCATAGAACAAGGCCGGAAGTATCCCGAGAAAAACCATCCCGAATCCACCATGAGGCCTGTCCCATGTGATACGCGAAACTATCGCAAGAAGCGGACAGAGCAGATGCAGGAAAAAGCTGGGTCCTAACAGCAGATCCCTGTAGTTTTTATATACAGGCCCGAGATAAAGCGAAACTGTAAGCAATGTTAAAGTTACCGCAACAGTGCCTATGTGCTTTAAAACAAGCACCCAGTTCGGAACAGAGCCGGACAGTCTGCAAAGCACGACCAGTACGGCGGCAATGGCGCATAAGATATTAGAGAGTATTGTATAGTAGCGCATGACATGCTTCACTCCGGCCTCTAAAATATGCTTTCGAACCGCCGCAGCCACAAATACCGCAATCATAAGATTGAATACGACCGACGCTTTCATCCCTGGGCTTGCTCCTTATCTCCACATATCGAATCTTCAACATAAAGCAGGATGACCATACCGTGCTTAAGGTGCTCACTGCAGAAGCGCTGCATCGGCATGACGCAGTCCTCCAATCCCTCCGAGACATTGAAGAACCTGAACGATCCGTCCGCCTGCTTTATAAAGCTGACAAAATGCGGGACATGTCCTTCCGTGTAGCGGAAAATACCTGTACAGCTGTGTTCGGACGCTACTGCCGCCTCTTCCCTGCCCGATGCCTCCTTATACTGCGGTACATGAAGAGTAAGATAATTCCTGATTACCTTCATCAGGGTAGGTCCGGGGATTCGGAGCCTGTGCATTTCGTCCATCTCCCGGCGCACGTCGTCCCATGCTATGTCATGCCCCAAGGCTTTTCGCATATTGTACGCGGCAATGAAACCGCAGCCGTTGTCACAGGCGGGTATGGTTCTATAGCGCACGGAAGAGAAGCAGTCCTGATCGATAATGAATCCGTCGCTGCTGAAGCCTTCTTCAATTGGTTTATTTACTGACATAGCTCGCTCCTGTGCCAAAAACTGGTAATCAAAGATTAGTCTCAGATGCCGGAAATGTCAAGAAATGCTGCTATAATTACATGAACTGCTTATTTCTTTATCACATACCGGGAAAAGAGCATCTGACTGAAACATCCGCCGCGTTACTGCGGCGGATGTTTTAAACGAAGCTTCAATTGCTGTTATCTGCAGAAGCTGATCACTGTTTCTCTGTAGCTGTCGGGTAAGCCGATATCATACGACTGTCCGTCCGGTACAAAACCATACAAACCTGAATCCCCGGCGATTCTGTCCAGCGCTGCGGTAAGTCCGAATTCGCTGTTTTCAGAAGGCTTATCCGAGCTGATCTCCGCATCGAGTTCCTTAAATACATCAGGAGTTATGACATACTGTCCGAAAGTTGCATAATACTTTCGCTCTCCCCTGGTGCCGACTACTCCGAGATACTCTTCCGTATAATCATCAGTAGGCTTTTCCACCATTCTCTCTACTCTCATCAGCTTTTCGTCTTCGTCCCAGACTCCGTGGAGCATCCCGTAATGAGAAGCACACTCAAGATGTATCTCTTTTATTCCGACAAGAGCTCTTCCATATTTCTTATACGCATCGATCATCTGTCTGCAGCAGTTGTCACTTTGGGAAGAGTGATAAAGGAAATCGCCGAGAAGCAGCAGTACAGGCTCATCCTCCGCAAACTCCCTTGCACTCCATACTGCATGACCAAAGCCTTTTCGTTCGTTCTGAAATACATATGTTATATGCTTTCGCATCTCACATATCCTGTCTTCACAGGTAAGCTTATCTGAAGAAAGCCCTGCTCTGTGTTCTTCCTCGAGCGGCGCAAAAAAACTCTCGAACTCCTGCTGCTCATCCTCACCGATTATCAGCGCGACATCTTCGATCCCGGCTTCAAAAAGCTGTTCGAGCATTATCAGCAATGCCGGCTTGAGCAGACCGTCTGTATCCAATATAGGCAGAAAACATTTTTTGACGCATTTAGTCGCAGGAAAAACACGCCTACCGAAGCCGGCAAGCGGGATTATTGCTTTCCTGACCGTCTGCCTGGGAGTAATGGTCAGGCGAACGGAAGGCATATTCAGCTTTTCTTTAAGGTAAGCCTGCAGGACTACAGCATCAGCTTCACTTTTTGCCAGAAACTGGGCCGAACCGTCCCCTTGGGAACCTACACCCTTGGCTCCGTAAATCCATTGTCTTATGGTTTTATCCGAAAGCACTTTGTGAAGTGCCGGAGCTTTTAATTCATCACATGCAGGCATGACCTTTCTGTCGAAATTATCCTGTGCTCTGTCCATCAGGGCGCCCAGTCCCGCTGCATCACCGGCTTCCAGCAGGCAGACCGCTTCATTTATTATTTCCCGGTTATCGCTGCCAAGCGCTTCCTGTACCCTTCGCTCAACATCATTCTTTGCAAACGGAAATGCCTTATTCAGATCAGCGAGAATCCGAACCGTATCCTTTGAAGACATGAGGTTTGCTATTACCCAGTGAAAAGAACTGCCAATTTGAAAAACTTTTGAACTGACCTCTGTCCCGTCGAATTCCATCAGAACGGGTCTCACACCGTATGCGCAGGTCTGGTCCATTCTTCCGCATCGTGACGGGGTCCTCTGTTCACCCATATATGCAGCCTGCATCTCACCCTTGATGCTCATATTGAGATGATACAGCTGATTGAAAGCTCTGGCCACAAGAACGCAGATCGCGGCGGATGACGACAGTCCGCCCTTTATCGGCAGGTCCTG
>JAIKVS010000011.1 GCA_024685535.1 Oscillospiraceae bacterium
AAGCTGTAATTTATGATATCACAAGATATATTAAAAATATCACAGGAAATGTACTTAATCAAACTATTAACACGGTACTTAAAATATTTGTTTATTTGCTACAAAAAGAAAAACTAAACTTGTTTATAATAACGAATTGAAAAGTGCGGGGCCCAAAAAGATTGACTTTAAACTGCCAAATTGAGATAATTAATCGAAATATGACCATAGGAAATTTGTGCCTCTTTTTGCGCTTTTTCCTGTCTGATTTTAGACAGCTAAAAGATATAATTTATTTTGATCGCAAAGCGATCGAAGAAAGGAAAACACAGAATGAAAAAGTACCTCGCACTCCTCATCGCGCTGACGATGGTGTTTGCACTCTGCGCCTGTGGCCAGCAGCAGGCTGCACCGGCAGCCACTACCGGCACAGAATCTGCAGAACCTGCAGGCCAGACCACAGTTGAATTCGGTCAGGATGCCATGGCTGCAAATGAGAACGCCACCGTCACCGAGAAGCCGGACCACATCCAGCCGGGCACCGAGTTCTCCTACTGGACGAACTACGACGTTCCCCTCTACTGCCCTTGGATCGACAACCGTGCTTCTGCTTTCCTCTGGCAGGTCTATGATAACCTCGTTCTCCGCTACCACAGCGACATCACAGACCTTCGCCCCTGCCTTGCAGAGTCTTGGGATGTATCTGACGACTACACGCTCTATACTTTCCATATCCGTCAGGATGCCTACTTCTCCGACGGTGAGCAGGTCACTGCACATGCATTCGTCAACACCTGGGACAAAGCCACAAGCGAGTATCAGGCCCGTTACTTCAACGTAGTTGATTACTACAAAGCCCTTGATGACTTTACCCTCGAGATCCAGCTGAAGGCTCCTAATGCTGCCTTCATGAACGACCTTGTCTGCCAGCCCCACTGCGGCCCTGTCTCTCCGAAGGCTCTTGATGAGTTTGGTGCAGAGGACAACCGCTCCGCAGTCGGCTGCGGCCCCTATGTAGTTGAGAGCTACACCCCAGGCGAAGGCTTTGTCCTCAAGGCCAACACCAACTACTACAATGAGCTCAAGCAGCCCTCCATCGAGACAGTAAACATGGTACTCATCCCCGAAGAGAACACCGCTCTTCTCGCACTCCAGAACAACGAGCTCGACTGCATGAACTTCGTCAGCATCCAGACCTACGAAGTTCTTGATGCAGCAGGCTGGAACATCCTCCGCATCAAAGACCGCTGCAACCCGTTCTGGGTCAACCCGTCTGTCAACCCGATATTCGAGAATGACGCAGTCCGTGCCGCTCTCTGCCACATGATTGACTGGAATGAAGTTAACGAGCTGGCATACAACGGACTCTACGGAGTTCCAAACAGCCTCTATGACGGCCAGGGCGGATACCCCTATGGCGATGACTACAGCTACGATCCCGAACTCGGTCTCCAGATCCTTGCTGATGCCGGCCTCAAGCCCGAAGATGTTAAGTTCACCATGCTTGCAGACCCAGACTTCACAACCATTGAGACCGTTCTCGTTCAGATGTTCAATGACCTCGGACTAGTTAACGTCGGTTTCGAGACTCTCGACGGTGCTACCTGCTACGGAATGCTCAAGGGCGGCACCTATGAAGTCTTCCCCTGCCACAACGGTTACTCCGAAGAGTCCTGCCTCACTCCTTACACCATGGGCCTTGCCGGATCTGATATCCCGGGCACCGGCGCACAGCCTGTGCTCTTCATCAAGTGGATGGATGAAGAAGCCTTCAAGCAGGTTGAGGAATACTACCAGGCAGCTGTTGTTGCGCCTACCTACGAGGAGTATGTTGAGAACGTTTCCAACATCACCCGTCTTGCCCAGGAGCAGCATGCTGCATTTGGCGGACTCTGCGTCACCCGTTTCTATGCCGTCAACAATGAGATCAGCGGCGTATATCCCAGCCAGATCGGCGGTTATGTAGAGTTCTGCTACATGTACTCCAACGTCGGCTGATAATAGAGCTTAAGTTACTTACAGCATAAACAGACAATAGCATATACATATAAAGCACATACTTTTTGCGGAGCGGCGCTTAACCGCCGCTCCGCTTCTCTCTTAAGAAAAAAGACCGGAAAAACCGGGAATCAACCCGGCGGAGGTAAGAAATGCTAAGATATACGATCAAGCGCATATTACTTATGCCTGTCCTGCTGCTGATAGTAGCACTTTTGATATATCTTCTGCTGAACCTGAACGGTGCCGATCCGCTCCAGAATATGCTCCCTCAGGAATATACTCAGGAGCAGTATGATGCGCTGGCAGCCAAATACGGCCTCGACAAACCGATTTTGGTTCAGTATTTCAACTGGATCAAAGGGATATTGCACGGAGATCTGGGTATCTCATATAAAACGAGAGGCCCGGTGGGCGATGACGTGTTTTACCGCATCCCGATAAGCCTTAAAGTCGCCCTTATAACAACGGCAATAATGCTTTTGATTGGCTTACCAGTCGGAGTCATGTGTGCTGTGAAACAGTACACCGCTTTCGACGATATAACGAACGTAGTTTCTAAGTTCCTCGGAGCAGTGCCCAGTTTCTGGCTAGGCCTTATGCTCATGATCTGGTTCTCAGTCGGCCTTGGCTGGTTCCCGACCTATGGCATCAAGGAAGGTGCGAGAAGCTATGTACTCCCGATATTTACTCTTCTTCTGCCATTCCTTGCGCAGTTTATCCGTCAGGTACGCTCGGCAATGCTCGACTGCATCCGTCAGGATTACGTTCGCACTGCTCGAAGCAAAGGCGCCAGCGAGAGAAGGGTTATCTTCCATGAAGCGCTTAAGAACGCTATGCTTCCTATCATCACATTCGCAGGCGGTTGCTTTGCATCAATGATAGGCGGCGCCGTCACTGTTGAAAAGCTCTTTGCTATCCCGGGCATAGGTTACAAAGTCGTTGAAGCAATCAATACTCGCGACATACCTACGATGCTTGCCTGCGTCATGTTCCTTTCCATCCTGACGATAGTTGTACAGCTGCTGATCGACCTTTCATATGCGTTTATCGATCCGCGAGTACGCAGCACGTTCGTCAGTGTAAAGAAAAAGAAAAAAGCTCCCGCTAAAGCTGAGGAGGTGAAGGCTGCATGAGTAAAACAAAAGCACCGCGTCTGAAGAAGAATTCTCAGGCTGCTGAAGTTTGGCAGAGCCTGATCCACAGACCTGCAGCTGTTATCGCCATGATAGGCTGCGCGATTATACTGTTTTTGGCCATCTTTGCAGATGTCATCGTTCCATATGACGTGGCTATAAGACAGTCCGGAAAGATCAAGCTTCTTGCTCCTATGACCACTGATATCTATGGTAAACTTCATCTTCTCGGTACAGACAACCTAGGCCGTGACATAACAGCCCGTGTTATCCACGGTGCACGTACCGCTATGGAGATCGGCTTGCTCTCGTCGATAATTTCACTGGTCATTTCCACGATCCTTGCCTGCCTCTGTGCAATGCTTGGCGGCTGGGTAGATAACATAATAATGAGAATAGTTGACGTTATAAGCTGCGTTCCCGGCATGGTCGTTGCTCTGGCTATATGTGCAGCCCTTGGTAACGGTATACCGCAGTTGCTGGTCGCACTGACGATATCATCGTTGCCGATGCACATCAAGATGATACGTTCAGTCGCGCTTACAGTAGCAAAGAAGGACTTCGTTGAGTCTGCAGTTGCTCTGGGTGCCAATCCCTGGTACATAATGGTCAAACATCTTGTGCCGAACCTTGCGTCAGTTATTCTTATTAACGGAACAGCACAGGTCTCTATAAACATTATGCAGGGTGCAACGCTCGGCTTCATCGGACTCGGTGTCAAGGCACCTACTCCTGAATGGGGCACGATGCTTGCCAACGGCCTTTCCTACACCATGAAAAACCAGTACATGGTCTATATCCCCGGCATAGTGCTCTGTCTTGCGGCATTGAGCATCAACACACTGGGCGACTGCCTGCGTGACGCTCTTGACCCGCAGCTCAAGGGCAAGGCATAAGGAGGTACTGACATGAGTGAAAAGCTTTTAGAAATAAAAGACCTGTCGGTCCGCTATACTACTGACGGCGTCATTTCCAGAGCCGTCAACCACCTGAACCTTGATCTTGACAAGGGCGAAGTTCTTGGACTCGTTGGAGAAACCGGCGCCGGTAAGACCACCACAGCACTTACTATCCTTAGACTACTCCCGAAGTATACCTCCGAAGTCGATGGTGAAGTTTTCTTTGAGGGAAAGGATATCCTCAAGCTCTCCGAAAAAGAGGTACGTGATATCCGCGGACAGAAGATCTCGATGATCTTCCAGGATCCTATGACTTCTCTGAATCCGGTCTATACGGTAGGCGAGCAGATTGCTGATGTTATCCGCTTCCATAATGACAACATGAGCAAGGCAGCTGTTGAAGCCCGTGTCGATGAGATGCTCAAGCTGGTCGGCATTCCTCCTCAGAGAAAGACTGAGTTCCCGCACCAGTTCTCCGGCGGCATGAAGCAGCGTGTCATGATAGCCATAGCTCTTGCCTGCAACCCCGAGCTCCTGATAGCTGACGAGCCCACTACGGCTCTCGACGTTACAATTCAGGCTCAGGTTATAAAGATGATGAGGAACCTCCAGAAAGAACTCAATACCGCTGTTATACTCATCACTCATGACCTCGGCATTGTTGCCAACTTCTGCGACAAGGTCGCCATTATGTACGGTGGTGAGATCGTTGAGAGTGGCACTCTTGAAGAAGTATTCGACAAGAGCACTATTCACCATCCCTATACGATCGGATTGTTCGGCTCATTGCCGAACATCACCGAGCGCACCAGCAGACTTACACCAATAATGGGACTTACTCCGCACCCATCGGAGCTTCCTGAAGGCTGCAAATTCCATCCCCGTTGCCCGCAATGCATGGAAGTCTGCAAAACCGGAGACAACCCGCCGAAGATCGATAACGGCGGAACTCATGTGATCCAGTGCCATCTGTATGCTGAAAAGGAGGCATGAAAATGAGTGAAGAAAGAAAAGTCCTTCTTGAGGTAGATCATCTTAAAAAGTATTTCGATACTCCGAGAGGAATGCTCCATGCCGTTGATGATGTCACTTTCCAAATCGAGGAAGGAAAGACACTCGGAGTCGTTGGTGAATCCGGATGCGGTAAATCCACGTTGGGCAGGACTATACTCAGACTGTTACCCTCGACAGATGGCAAGATCATCTTTAATGGTGAGGATATCACCCATGTCGACAGCAGCAGGATGCTTGCACTCCGCCGTGATATGCAGATAATCTTCCAGGATCCGTTTTCCTCCCTCGACCCGAAGATGACGGTCTCTCAGATTATTGAGGAGCCTTTGAAGATCCACAAGATCTATAAGAACAAGGCTGAGCGCATGGAAAGAGTCAAGGAACTTATGAGCATAGTCGGTCTGGACGAGAGATATGTCATGACCTACCCGCATGAGCTCGACGGAGGCCGCCGCCAGAGGATAGGCGTTGCACGCGCCCTTGCCCTGAACCCGAAGTTCATCATATGCGACGAGCCTGTCTCTGCACTCGACGTTTCCATTCAGGCCCAGATACTGAACCTCATGATGGACCTGAAGGATAGCATGGGCCTTACCTATATCTTCATCACGCATGATCTTTCCGTAGTTAAACACATAAGTGATGATATCCTGGTGCTTTACCTGGGTAAGATGGTAGAGATGACAGATTCCGATACCCTCTTCGACAAACCGCTCCATCCTTATACGAAGGCTCTGCTCACCGCCATCCCGGTGCCTGATGCATCCTATAAAGGCAAGGAAGCTGAGGTCATGAAGGGTGAGGTTACATCTCCTATCGAACCGCCTCCCGGATGCCGTTTTGCAGCCCGTTGCCCGCTGGCAAGCGAGAGATGTTTAAAGGAATCACCCGAATTCAAAGAGGTAGAACCGAATCATTTTGTTGCCTGCCACCTATACGATTAATAACCCATATCAGTATTAGAAAGAACCCGTCTGGAAAGACGGGTTCTTTCTAATACTGATTCTGCTTGCCAATATATGAGGAGATTGTTTATAATCAGTTATCAACAAAGAGGGAAGATGTACCATGGCCAAAGTAGAAAAGACAAATGTGATGCGGATTCTGGACAGCAAGAAGGTTTTATACGTAATCCATTACTATGGTAATACTGATGCTGTGAGTGGAACGGACGTTGCTGCGGTGCTTGGCGAAGCACCTGAAAAGGTTTTTAAAACACTTGTAACAGTGGGCAGATCAAAGCAGCATTATGTATTTATTATACCCGTAGAGAAAGAACTTGATCTTAAGAAAGCGGCCTCTGCTGCAGGAGAGAAAAGCATCGAAATGATAAAGTCAAAGGAACTTCTCCCACTCACAGGATATGTTCACGGAGGCTGTTCGCCAATCGGAATGAAGAAACAGTTCCCCACTTTTATGGATGAGAGTGCGCAGCTCCGTGATACTGTGTGCATCAGTGCTGGAAAGATCGGTTATCAGGTGGAACTTGCACCTGATATGCTGTCAGTTATGATCCCGCTGAGCTTCAGCGATCTTACTTGAGAATGGAGCCGGTTCGATATGTTAAGTTTTGAACACAGGGATGTGACCTGCTGTTTCACTGGTCACAGGCCGCAGAAGCTCCACCAGCCTGAGTCTGAGATTCGGGAAGGACTGGAAAAGGCTGTGCTGCGGGCATATGATGACGGCTTCAGATACTTCATCACTGGAATGGCAATGGGGGTAGATATATGGGCAGGCGAAGCGGTATTAAAGCTTAAGGGTGAACATCCTGAGATTCAGCTTATAGCTGCAGTACCTTATCCGGGGCAGGAAAAGAATTTTCCTTATGAATGGAAGCTCAGCTATGCGGAGCTTCTTGAAAAGTGCGATCAGGCCGAAATCTTATCCGATAGATATCAGAAAGGTGCATTCCATCTGAGGGACCGCTGGATGGTGAATCATAGCAGCATGATCATCGCAGTATATAACGGGGAACCGGGGGGCACTGCCATGACTATATCATATGCGAAAAAGGAAAGCCTCGAGCTGAGAGGTATATAGAGAAGGGCCGGGCAAACAGTACGGCTTGAGTTTAAATAAATTACGTAAACTAAAATATGTAAACGAATGGGGCGGGCATGTATCTGAAGAATGCCCGCAAATGCTCTGAACAGGCGGCTTTTAGGGTACATATTTCTTGACAATACCGCGGCTATTATTTAAAATATATTGTACAAATTAATAATGTTGGAAAAACCCTGAAAACAATAAAGGAGAATACACGGTCTATGGATATCATGGAAAAAATCTATGCCCAGGCTGCAGCGGATCCCCAGAGAATAGCGTTTCCCGAAGCCACCGATCAGAAGATCCTTCAGGCGGCCAGAGAATGCTGCGACAAGGGACTTATCATCCCCGTGCTTGTTGGAGATGTCACGCAGATACGCTCTGCTGCGTCTGAATTCGGCATAGGACTTGATGGAATGGAGTTTTTTGACACTGCAGATTCTGCAGCTGTAGAGTCTCTTGTTTCCGAATATGCCCAGCATAATGACAGCCTCTCCGAGAAAGCCCTTGCCAAGAGAGCCGCGCGCGACAGCATGTATCCGGCGCTTTATCTTCTTGAGGTGGGCAAGGTCGATGCGATGTTTGCCGGCATGACGCATACCACAGGTGATGTCATTCAGGCAGGTATGCTCATAATCGGCCTTGAAGACGGCATCATTACTCCGTCCTCTGTCGGTATTGCAAAGATCCCAGGCTTCAATGGCTCAGAAGGAGATCTCCTCTGCTTCGGCGATTCCGCAGTCTGCGTGAACCCGAGCCCGGAGGAGCTTGCATCCATAGCTCTTGCAGCATGCGACACGGTAAGAGACCTTCTTGACTGGGATCCCAGATGCGCCATGCTTTCCTACTCAACTGACGGCTCAGCTGAAAGCCCGTTGGTGGACAAGGTCCGTCAGGCTATTGCAATTGCTCACGAGGCCAGACCCGAGTATAAGATCGACGGTGAGTTCCAGCTCGATGCCGCTATAGATCCGCGCGTTGCCGCAAAGAAGGTGAAGAGGGAAAGCGAAGTTGCCGGCAAGGCCAATATCGTTATCTGGCCGGACCTCAATGTCGGCAATATCGGTGTTAAGCTTGTGCAGTTCTTCTCCCATGCTGATGCCTACGGTCCTCTGCTCCAGGGCTTCCGCAAGATAGTCTGTGATTGCTCCAGAAGCGCTCCTGTCTCAGAGCTCATGGGCAATATCGTAATGGCGGCAGTCCGTGCACAGAGCAAGAAAAAGCTGAATAATTTTTGATGGAGGATAATAAATGAACCCGTTCAATCAGACCAACCCCAAGGCGTACGGGCGTTCCGTATCTATCATCGGTGTCGGTTGCACCCCTTTCATGGAGGAGCTTAAGAATCCTGAAACAGAAGGACTGACCGACGGTGAACTTTTCGGCTATGCAGCTCTCAAGGCAATGGAAGATGCCGGAGTCTCCCCTAAGGACGTCCAGTTCTATTTCCATGGTAGTGCGAGCCCTCTGAACGGAAGCAACTACCTCACCCCGAACATGCAGGTCGCAGAGTGGTTCGGCATGAGAGGCAAAGCGTCCCTCCACCATTCCGAAGCGTGCTGCACAGGTTATCTCGCAGTTGATATTGCTGCCCAGGCCATTGCTTCCGGGAAATACGACATAGTTCTCACCGGCGGCATCGACTTTGGCGATGCACTTGCCGAGCAGGGAAAACCCGCCTATATCAGGCACAGTTTCCCCTTTGAGGAGTTTCAGCGCTCCACAGAGTGGCTGACTGATAACGCCTATACCAGACATCTGCTTGCAAATGTCGGCCACGACTACGGCGCAGTATGGTACCAGGAGAAAGCAGGACTTACGGATGACGAAATAGACAAAGCCCTCTGCAAGCTTGCCATTATAGCCAGGGAAAACTCCAAAAACAATCCCCTTGCCATCGACCACAAAACCTATCAGGAAGAAGCCAAGGAAGCCGGCTACGACGATGTTATGGAATATATGCAGTCCGAGCTCAACCCAAAAATCGGTCAGGCTCAGCGCATAACCGGTCTTGAGCACAAGTGCGATGGTGCTACTTGCCTCGTCCTCTGCGCCACTGATCTCGCCGAGAAGTTTACCAAGAACAAACCAATCGAGATCCTTGGAGCCGGCAACTCCACTCTTGAGGCAAGTAACCCGATCCTCGAGATCGATGCCACAAGAGAGGCCTGCCGCCAGGTCTATAATATCACCGGACTTACCGGCGATGATATTGATCTCATGTACATTAATGACTTTATCATCACCTCTCAGCTCATAGCGTCAGAACTCGCCGGTTATATACCCGAGAACCAGGCATGGAAATATGTTATGGACGGCAGAACGAAGTTCGACGGCGACAAGCCCATCAACCCCAACGGCGGCCGCACGGCCTTCGGTCATGCGCATGCTGCTTCCGGTTTGGCAGACTTTTATGATGCAGTTCTCCAAATAAGGGGCAAGGCTGCGGATCACCAGGTAAAGAAACAGCCCAAGACTGTCTTCCTGCGTGGATTCGGCGGTGGCCAGAATGTATGCTCCGTGATCATCCGCGAGAAAGACTGAGAAAGGAGAATAACTGATATGGCTATCAAACTTGAAAGACTTGTCAAGACATATTACGAAACTCTCGAAGAGGGTAAGGTTCTCGGACGTAAATGCCCTGTCTGCGGCAATGTTGAATGGCCCCCAGTCTATGCTTGCAACGCATGCGGTGCAATGGAGACGGAGTGGTGTGAAATGAGTGGCAAGGGCGAGATTATCCAGCTCATCATCCCCACTGCCATGAGCCTCAAGCCTGCCTATAAGCATCTGGAGCCCTATGCATATGCATGGGTCAAGTGCGAAGAAGGACCGGAGAGAAATGTTATGGTACGCGGCATCACACGTCAGAATGCAGCATATGTAAGAGCCCATCTTCCGTATCCCGTTCACATGGATATAGTCCAAATGAATGGCTTCAAGACCTGCGTCTTTGCCATTGATCCCATCGATGCTAACGGCAATCCCGTTAAAGCAGCCGCTGAGGCCTCTGCTGCGGCTGCTGTTGTCAGCAAAACGCTCGAAGCTCTTAAGAAACTCTTTGCCAAGACCTATGGTGTCGACGAGGCAACGCTCAGCGGTGATACCCTGCTGGACGATATGAAGGGCCCCTCAGTCAAGTTCGTCGGCCTTGTTGCAAGACTTGAGGATGAGTTCGATGCTATCCTCTCAGTTACCGAGGCATCCGCTGCAAAGACCATCGGACGGCTTGCCAAACTGATAGATGGCGAAGATCCGGACGCCGCCGATGTGGCTCCCGTTGCTGAAGCGGCTAAGGGAGCGGTTGCCGGATCTGGAGAAGAGACTGAGACCTTCAAAGAACTCAGAAAAATGTTTGCGAAGACCTATAAGATAGACGAAGCTTCGATTACCCCGGATACGCTGCTCGATTCCATGGAGGGCCCGTCAGTCCTGTTCGTCGGCCTTGTCGCCAGACTCGAGGATGAATTCGATGCTGTCATATCCGTGACAGAGGCTTCCGCGGCAAAGACCGTGGGCGGGCTCGCAAAGCTCGTTGACGAGGAGAGAGAATAATCTGCCGGTATTCTCCTTAGCATACTGTTTTAACAGAGGAGCGCCGCCGGCGCTCCTCTGAATTTTCGTTTGTTATCATTGTTTCTAATATAGTTTGTTACGGCAAAATGGAGAAATAAATTGGATCTGTTTTCACGCAAAAAACAGAATACAGAATCTGAGGATGAGTTGAGTATACCCGATTCTGACTTGTATCTTCGACCAAAGAAAGAGAAAAAACCGGCTAAGGTCTATGGATTGCTCTTTATAATCCTCTGTGCTGTTGCGGCCGTTTTTCTTCTTGTGTCAGACAGTGAGTTTGAGGAAAAAGCAGCTGAGCCATCGGCTCTGACTTCGACAGCAGGAGAGCGGCAGCCTGAGGTGGTCGAAGAGCAGCAAGAAATATACGAAGGACCAGAGGAACTGCCATCAGAAACGGTGACTGTGATACCTGATTATAACCAGCAGCCCGGACAGGCGACCGTTGAATACCGACGATATCAGATCGGGTCTATCATATATGAGATTCGGAACGATGCGGCGTTTGTTATTGGTACTGTAGGAAATACAAAGAATGTAAAATATCTTACCATAGAGTCATCAGTAAGATATATGTATCCCGTGGTGGAGATATGCGAGGGAGCTTTCAGAGACTGCTCGAGGCTTCTGAGAGTCCATATTCCTGACAGCGTCATAATCATAAGGGAAAGTGCGTTTGAAAACTGCAAAAAACTCGAGCTTGTGAGTATGTCAGAAGGACTTATCACGATAGAAGGCCGGGTGTTTGCCGGATGTGCTGCCCTTAAATCCCTGAAGTTTCCGTCAACTGTGAAGGAACTCCGGGCTGATGTTTTCGAAGGAGCGGAAAAGCTTTCTAAATTGAGGATACCGGAAAGCTGCAGGATTCCTGAAGGTGACGATCCTTTTGGCCTGGGTGAAAAACTGAAGATAGAGGTTTACTGAAAAAACTCAAAAAAACAGTTTAAAAACCTGACATAATAAAGTATTATATACGCAGAGAGCTCGAAATTGAATTATTAAGGAAGGTGTCAACATGGAAGAAAACGAAATAATGGAAGAAATGGATGTTGTTGCCACAGAGCTGCTGGCCGTTCAGGGAGATGTGCTTACGAGCAATGAGGCAATGAAAGCTGAGATCTTAGCAAATCTCAACGATATAGTCAAAGAGGTGCAGGAATCCAATTTTGATACTCAGCAGGCTGTAGACGAACTTAAAAAGCTGCTCACAAAAGAACCGTGCTGTTGTACAGATAATCAGGTTCAGGTTCCTGTCCAGGACAGTACTATGGCCGAATTTAAGTCAAAGATCGAAAAGCTGGAAAAAACGACCGCAATCTGTGCTGTTGCAGCGGTTATTGCTGCATTAGCCGCATTTATCGGGTTATTCATTTGAAATCGAAGTAACAAAAAAACCGCAGACCATACATTTTTATGCTGGCCTGCGGTTTTTTGCTGTCAGTCTATATGTATCACCGGCTGCATTAGCTCTGCAGCGGTAACATTTGGATTGTGGTATCTCTCGCGTTTTTTGGAAACTGCTCCGATGCTGATGGCACCGGTTGGGCAGTATTGCAGGCAGCTGAGGCACTGGATGCAGCTAGTGCCTATAAATGCCTTTCCGCCGTACATGTGGATGTTGCCTTTGGGACAGAGTTTAACGCATTGTCCGCAGCCTATGCATTCATCGCTCACTGCAAATGCATCTGCTTTTTTGCCGGCAAGAACAGGCCAGGCCCTGTTCTCTATGGCGTTTATCGGATTATCGGGAACTTCTTTTTCAGACATTTTTCCGGTCAGAACGTCAACTGCGATCTTTGCGGCAAGTTCTTCAGATCGTTTTTCAGCATCTTCAGCGGAAAGCATGGGCATCATAACACTGTGTGGGAAGAGCCAGATGCACGAGCAGTGGTGAGAGATCCCGGCCCAGTATTTAAGAGGAACTATTCTGTTGATTTGCGCCAGACCTGTTCCGAAATATCCAGAGTAGCTTCCAACACCGTAGGTGTAGGCCTCGGGAGAGAGTTTTATCTCTCTGATATGTTCCGCAACACTGAGAGGAAGTCCGCCTGCATGACAGGGGACCACGAATCCGACGGTCTTTGCGTCAGTAACGTCCATGATCTCGGGCGTCTTACGCATCATGATAATATCAGTGTCTCCAAGCTTCGCTGCGATGTTTTTTGCTATGTCCAGGCAGTTTCCGCTGCCGGAGAAACAAAAGATAACATTTTTACTCATGAGAGCGTTTCCTTTCATATTGTTTGTGTCGTTGATCTGATTTTACAACTCTTCAATGTAATTTTCAAATACTAATGTCCGGTGTGGTGTTGTTTTATCAATTAACCTTATGTTCATAAATGCAGGTCCCTATTTTAAAGTTGCTTTAAGGTTTAGAAACCTATAATACAGCCATAAGAATAATTTAAAAGGGGATAGCATCATGAACGAAGAATTTGAAAGAAATACAGGCGGAATGAATTTCGACCCTGAGACCGGAGAACGTATAAATCATGTGTCTTTCTCAGAACCGGCTTATACAGGTACATATTCACCGGTCTCCGCTCCCGAACAGCCGCCTAAAAGAAAAAAAGGAGGATGGGCAAAAGTCCTTGCACTCATTCTCTGCTGCGCCATAGTCGGAGGACTTGCTGGTGTGGGGGGAGCGATGTTTGTTCAGCGTAGTTCGCAGGTAACCGGGCTTTCTGCTGAAACTCCTCAGCCTGTCCAGGAAATGCTTCCGAAGCCGACCGAATCACCAGCTTCACAGGAGGCGGAAACTGATGAAAATGCGGTGAGCATCCAAACCGGTAAAAGAGAATCCTCTCTTATCAGTACCACTGATGTTGATACTGGCAAAATGATGACTGCAGCTGAAATATATGCTACCAATGTATCTTCCACCGTCGGAATAACAGCGGGCATTACAACAAACTACTGGGGTTATTCCACTCCATCCGCAGCTTCAGGTTCGGGATTCATCATTTCAGAAGACGGTTATGTTGTTACTAACTACCATGTCATAGATGGAAGCCGCAGTGTGACTGTATCTACCTATGACGGCGAAAGCTATAAGGCCGCTATCGTAGGTGGCGACGAGAACAACGACATCGCTGTTCTGAAGATCGAGGCGGAGGGACTCACACCTGTAGTCCTCGGTGATTCCGGCAACATGAACGTGGGTGACACGGTCATCGCCATAGGGAATCCTCTTGGCGAGCTCACATTCAGCCTGACACAAGGCGTTATAAGCGCACTCAACCGTGATGTTACCATCTCAGGCGGCAACTCCAAATCCCTCATTCAAACTGACTGTGCCATAAACTCCGGCAACTCGGGCGGAGCCCTGTTTAATCTCTATGGTGAGGTAATAGGCATAACCAATGCAAAGTTCTCATCTTCCGGGTTGTCCTCTTCTGCATCTATTGATAACATAGGCTTTGCAATACCCATAAATAGTGTAAGACCCATCATTGAGAGCATAATCGAAAACGGTTATATCTCAAAGCCTTACATCGGAGTATCCGTTATTACTGTTAGTGACGATGCTTCCATCTATGCAAAGGCAGGCGCAAGGGTGGCAGATGTGACCGAAGGGGCACCTGCAGCTGATGCGGGGCTCATGGAAAACGATATCATCTTTGCTGTGGATGGCAAGACCATAACAACGAGCGGTGAACTGGTGGACATCGTCACCTCGAAGAAACCGGGAGACGTCATTACGCTTTCAGTTTACAGAGACAGGGAAGAGATGGAGATCAAAGTGGTGATCGGAGAGCAGATCCAGTCTGCAGAGCTTTCATTTGAGGAGGAAGAGACCCAGCCATATGATCCCTACGCTTACGGATATGGTTTCGGAGGAAATCCTTTCGGCTTTGGTTTCGGTGACTACTACGGCTGAGGATCCGAAAACACTTTAAACTATATTTGATGCGTGATATAATATCCCCGCTGCATACTGCAGCGGGGAGGTTTTTTATGGAGAGATTCCTCAGAGAGCATTTTAGAAAAGGCGTGATCTGGCTTGCGGCATTTGTTATCTTCACGCTGCTCATAAAAGTTATAGATGTAAAGGCTATCGGCCCGGAAGGTACGAAAATAGGCTTTGCTGCACTGAACGGCTTTGTTTTCAATCTGTTAGGTCAGCACGCTTTCTTCGAAAAGTTGACGAAGATGCTTGGCATCCTTGCACTGCTGGCTGCCGCAGGCTTCGGCTTGGTGGGTGTGCTTCAGTTTCTTAAAACAAAGAGCCTTCGCGATGTCGACAGAGAGATAATCATACTGGGTATTTTCTATGTGATTGTTCTGCTGGCCTATGTGTTCTTTGAATTGTGCGTGGTAAACTACAGACCTGTCATCCTCGACGAGGGCATTGAGGCTTCATACCCTTCATCGCACACTGTCCTTGTGATTTGCATAATGGCGACGGCACCCGGACAGATCTACAGGCTTACACAGAACAGGTCGCTGTATGACGCTGCGAGGTATGCATGCTATGTGATAATTGCCGTTATGGTGATCGGAAGGCTTATCTCCGGAGTACACTGGTTTACGGATATAATAGGGGGGATTCTTCTCTCTTCGGCACTTGTATATTTCTATAACGGAGCGATGGAGTACTTCGGAGCAGAACCCTTGCCTGATGGCGATACAGCGGTAAAGAAAGAGTATAAGTTTCCCATAAAGCTCCCTGCTGCGAAGAGCGGCGGACATTCTGCGCCGGAAAACGAAACTCATGCGCAAAGGAAAAACTCAGGCAGAGGCGGCTCGCATCTGGCAAAATGAACGTCACCGTCCGGTATACAAATTCAGATATTTGGAGGAAACAGTATGGACTATCAGAGCACTAGAAGCAGCGCTTTAAGAGCAGACTCCGTAACTGCGGTCCTGGAGGGCATAGCGCCTGACGGGGGACTTTATATTACAGATACTGCAAAGATAGACTTTGACTGGAAAGCAGCCCTCAGCTGCTGTTCGAGGGATATGTCCGCCATGATCCTTCATGCTCTGCTTCCGGATTTTCCGGATATGAGAGCGCTTGTTGAAAAGGCGTATCTGAATAAGTTTGAAACGGAGGACCTGACCCCGCTGGTGAAAGTGGGCGACAGATATGTTCTTGAGCTTTTCAGAGGACCAACAAGCGCATTCAAGGATGTTGCCCTCAGTGTGCTCCCGCAGCTGGTAACAGCAGGGCGTGCGCTTCGCGGAGCGAAGGATGATGTTGTGATTCTTACCGCAACTTCCGGAGATACCGGAAAGGCGGCTCTTGAAGGTTTCCACGATGTTGCTGGCACACGTATTGTTGTCTTTTATCCATATAAGGGGGTCAGCCGTGTGCAGGAACTCCAGATGAGTACTCAGAAGGGCGGAAATGTTAAAGTGTGCGCCGTCCGTGGAAACTTCGATGATGCTCAGACTGGAGTAAAGAATGTCTTTTCAGCTTGCAGGGACAGAGATCTTGGAGGAAAGAGCCTGAGTTCTGCAAATTCGATCAATATTGGCAGACTTGCGCCTCAGGTCATGTATTATTTCAAGGCTTATGCGGATCTGGTCTCTGAAGGCAGGATTAAAACAGGAGATACGGTTCACTATGTTGTGCCTACCGGCAACTTCGGTGATATACTTGCAGGATGGTTCGCAAAGCTGTTGGGACTGCCGGTGGGAACGCTTGTCTGCGCTTCAAACCAGAACAATGTCCTAACCGACTTTATAAATACCGGTGTATACGATAAACGCAGGGAGTTTTATAAGACAAACTCGCCTTCAATGGATATCCTTGTTTCAAGCAATCTTGAAAGGCTGCTGTATCTCCTTTGTAAAGATGAGTCTTATGTTGCAGGCCTGATGCAGAAGCTGTCTTCAGAAGGCTGGTATGAGATAAGCAATGAAATGCTGATAAAGCTCCGGAGCGGATTTGCGGCGGGATGCTGTGATGATGAAAGCTCTATAAGGACTATTGGAAAAGTCTTCCATGATCATGCCTATCTTATGGATCCGCATACAGCAGTTGCATGGAATGTATGCGACAGCTTTATGGAGAGTTTCGGAGCGGAGCCTGCGGTGGTGCTTTCTACAGCCTCGCCGTATAAGTTTCCGGCAGCCTGCCTCCGCGCGCTCGGAGAACATTCGGAAAATGATGAATTTGCCGTAATGAGGCGCCTCAATGAAATAAGCGGTGTACCGGTACCGAGAAACCTTGCCGGTTTGGAAAGCGCCGAAGTGTTGCATACAGATGTTATCGGAAAAGAGGATATGCTCGGTTATGTGCTCGGCTATCTGGCAGAGTAAACAGAGAAATTAGAACGTATAAGGAGAAGAATATGAATATAGTCTGTCTGGATATGGAAGGAGTTCTTACCCCGGAGATATGGATAGCCTTTTCAGAAGCCTCGGGTATCCCCGAACTTCGCAGGACCACCAGAGACGAGCCCGATTACGACAAGCTCATGAAGTGGCGAATCGGCATTCTCAAGGAGCATGGTCTCGGCTTGAAAGAGATACAGAATACCATTGCGAAGATCGATCCTCTGCCTGGTGCAAAGGAGTTCCTCGATGAGCTTCGCAGCATTACTCAGGTTGTCATCCTGAGCGACACATTTGAGCAGTTTGCAAAGCCGCTGATGAAAAAGCTCGGCTGGCCCAGCATCTTCTGCAACACTCTCGAGGTCGCCGATAACGGGGAGATAATCGGTTTTAAGATGCGCTGCTCCCATTCAAAGCTCACCAGTGTGAAAGCGCTGCAGTCCATGGGCTTCGATACTGTAGCCGCCGGTGACAGCTATAACGATCTTGAGATGATCAAAGCCAGCAAACACGGCTTCCTTTTCAGATCTACCGAAAAGATAAAGTCTGACTATCCAGATATTCCCGCCTTTGAGGAGTTTGATGAATTCCTCGCGGCCATCAAAGCTGTAATTTAAAGAAAATGAGACCACGTATGAAAAAGACCATAGTCCCCTGCCTTATTCTTGCCATTTGCTTGGGCTTAACCGCCTGTGCAGTGAAAAGCCCTCCGCCTCCTCCGACACCTTCCGCTTCGCAGGGGCACGCTCCTGCTGAAACTGATACTGTTTTCGCACCGGAGCCTGAAGACTTGCCTGAAGAAAGCTGCGCTCCCGAAGCTGCGGCTGAGGCGGCCACTGAACCGGGCTATGAAGTGCTCGAAGCAATTTATGAAAGGTACTATCCCGGTACTGCAGGCAGTTCCCTTTCTGCAGCAAAATATGCAGCCATGCTGCTCGACTGGTATGTCGCCATCAAGGCTGAAGATACCACTGCACGCATTTCTGCCGTTCAAAACACCGGAGAAAGCTTCGCATCCTCGCATGATTTGAGCCCCGTGGCCAAAACGGAGAGCGGCGTATCCATAAACTTCCCGGAAAAACTCGGTGCCGTCTGGGCATCGGCCATGTCCCTTTCCTTCGGCGATACAATGGTGCTGGACGATGCGGGTTATGAATCGCTATGCCTCTGGAATGCATCAGATGCAGAAGATCTTTTTACTGCACTTTACGATGGGCTGGGCATTGAACGCACCGGATTTATAACGGTGTATTATCCGGATGATCAGGTCATGTATCTCAAGCATACAGATATCCCCTCCTATATGGACGATGCATCCGGTATACTCTATGCTCTGCAGACAGCGAAAGTGCTGCCCCGTGATGTTGAGCTCCTGAGCTGCGAGACCGGTGACGATGGCGTGATTCGTCTCGACCTGAACAGTGTATTCCGTGATTATTTATGCAGGATGGGTACTTCGGGAGAGGCGCTCACCATAGCGGCGCTCGTAGATACTTTTCTGAGCGCCACCGGCACACAGAGTCTGCAGCTTACTGTTGAAGGAAATATTCTCGAAACAGGCCATGCGATCTATGATTCTCCGCTGACTTTTGAAGACTCGTTCAGTGACTGAACGAAATAATGAATACAGGACCGGCAGTTTTTTGCCGGTCCTGTATTTTTCTGTAAAGGAAAAATAAGTGTTTATATTTGATTCCTGTATATCTGTATTGTCGCAGATAGCGGGTATATTATATGAACATAGAAAGAAAAGGAGTGATATACATGAAAGAGAAAAAGATATATAAGAGCAGAGACAAAGTCATCTGCGGTGTTGCAGGCGGTCTGGCCGGATATCTGGGGATCGATCCGCTTTGGATGAGGATCTGTTTCGCGTTTCTTGCGCTCTCCGGGGGTAGCGGTGTTATCCTGTATTTCATAGCTGCACTGCTCATGGATGACGCACCGGAAACCTTCTGAGCTGGCGTAGTTTTACAGTTATAACCGGAGGTGATGGTAATGCTTGAGATCATATTCACAGTCCTTGTACTGTTGTTTATGTTCAGAGTGATCCGTATTGCGGTAAGGGCTTCGTGGGGGCTTTTAAGTGTGTTGCTGTTCATCGTGTTTTTCCCCGGACTGCTCATGTCTCTCGCTTTTGCAGGCATGATCATTCTTGCCTTGCCGCTTCTCCTGATCGGCGGAACGGTTGCTCTCTTTACTCCCGCATGACATGCAGAACGCAAAACGGCCTTCCGGAAGGAAGGCCGTTTCTGCTTTATAAAATAACTGTTGACAGAAGGGAACGTTGGTGTTATATTAACTGTACTAACTCAGTTAATACAGTTAATACACAAGGCAAAAATCAAAGGAAGGTGGTCCGATGATCAATATCAACTATCGGGACAGAAGACCGATATTCGAGCAGGTCAAAGACGGATTCAGGAATCTGATCATCTCGGGCGTGCTGAAGGAAGGGGAACGTATGCCGTCGGTTAGGGATCTCGCCTCGCAGCTGGCCATCAACCCCAATACCATCCAGCGTGCGTACCGGGAGCTTGAGATCGACGGATATATCTGTACCGTGCCCGGAAAAGGGAGCTTCGTCAGCCAGAGAGACGAGGCGGCCGAAAAGAGAAGGGCTGAGCTGCGCGCGAAGATGAGTGAGATCGCGCGCGAGTTTCGCCACGCCGGCCTCGGCGAAGAGGAGCTCATCTCTCTTATAAGGAAGGAGTATGACCATGATAGTGACTAAGAAGCTCTGCAAGAGCTTTGACGGATTTTTAGCGCTCAACGGGTTGGATGTGAATGTCCCGAAGGGAGCTGTTTACGGACTCGTCGGTCCGAACGGTGCCGGCAAATCCACGCTTATCCGCCATCTTGCGGGTATATATATACCTGATAGCGGCGAGGTCCTCATAGACGGTCATCCCGTTTACGAGAATGTGGAGACGAAGTCGCGTATTGCCTATATCCCTGATGACATCTTTTATTACACGCAGGCCACAGTTGCCGATATGAAGGATTTCTGCAAGGGCCTGTACAAAAGCTTCGATGAGGAGCGTTTTGAAAAGCTCGGCGAAGTGTTCGGGATGGATCTGAAGAGGCCGGTTAGAAAGCTCAGCAAAGGCATGCAGAAACAGGCTGCATTCCGTATCGCGGTATCTTGCCGCCCGGATGTCATACTGCTGGATGAACCTGTAGACGGACTTGACCCTGTAATGAGGAGAAATGTCTGGAGCATCATAATGGCGGATGTCGCTGAAAACGGTACAACAGTCCTCGTTTCATCTCATAACCTCAGGGAACTTGAGGATGTTTGCGATCATGTGGGTATAATGGATAAGGGCAGCATGCTCATAGAACGCTCTCTTGATGAGCTGCAGAATAATATAGTTAAGCTCCAGTTGGTCCTGCGGGATGGCACGGAGCTGCCCGAAGGCCTCGAGATCCTTGGCCGCAGCAGCACCGGGAAGCTTGAACAGCTTATAGTCCGAGGAAAAGCGGAGGATGTTGAGGAACAAATAGCGCAGGTCTCACCTGTGTACTGTGAGAGCATCCCGCTGAATCTTGAGGAGATATTCATTTATGAACTGGGAGGTACGGGATATGAAGTCCGGAACATCATTGTTTAATAAAACCATATCGTTGAATCTCCTGAAGAGATGCTGGCCCATCTGGACATGCTGGCTCGCAGTGCTCATTTTTGCCCTGCCCCTGAATATTTACAGCGGCCTCAGCCATAGTCCTTACTGGGATATGTGGCATGCTCCTGTGGATATCTGGGTGGAGCAGACCGTTCTGAACAGCGCCTGCTTCTTTGCCAAGGCCTCATTCGTGGTGAGTATAGTAGCCGTTATGGCGATGTTCAGCTTCCTTTATAACTCCAGGACATGCAACATGATGTGCTCTCTCCCCGTTAAGAGGGAAACACTCTTTGTCACTGCCTGGGTGACCGGCATAGCACCGCTGCTCGCGGCGGATATCATCACCGCACTCATAACCATGGCCGCCTTCCCCGGCACAGTAAGCCCGGTGCTCGCGTTCAGGTGGCTGGGAATAGTTGCCATGGGCAACATAGGCTTTTACGGCTTCGGTTCATTCTGCGCGATGCTCACTGGCAGCCTCTTCATCTTGCCTCTCGTTTACGGTGTTCTCGGACTCACAGCCGCCATCGTTGAGACCTCGATGGTCTGCATCCTGAGCGCGTTGATTTTCGGCGCAGTGTTCAACGGAGGAAAACTTCTGATATTCTCCCCATTGATCTATATGGCGAACAACCTTCATGCCGGCGTGCGCAGCCATAATGACGATTTCGGAATGATCTTCTATGAGAAAGTCGAACTGTTCGGAACAGGATATCTCTTCTGCTTTTTTATTGCCGGCTTCATCTTTTCCGTTCTGGCGCTGCTGCTTTTCAGAAAGCGCCGCATGGAGACCGCCTCCGATACAGTCGCGATTCCCGTTCTCAAACCCATTTTCAAATACTGCATGGCTTTCGGATGCGCCGTAGTTCTCCCGGTGGTGATCTACCAGATCTTCTTGCAGGGCGTTCTCATGGGCACTGCACTGGCTGTTGTCATATCGTTGCTGATGATCGCAGGCGCCTTCATCGGTTATTTCTCAGCAAAGATGCTCATCAGCAAGAGCCTCAGGGTCTTCAGCGGAGACTGGAAGGGCTTTGCGATAGTAGTCGCTGCATGCCTCGTCTTTGTTATTGCTGCAGAGTGTGATTTTACCGGCTATGAAAAGAGGCTGCCCGATCTTTCTGAAGTGGAGTCTGTTGAGTTTAGCATGCGCAGTTATGCCCCATTGAAGGAAAAGCAGAATATAGAGGCTGTGTACGAACTGCAGAGCAGCATCATCGGAAATAAAAAGCATCACGAATCTTCCGATAAGGCTATGTATCTGAACCTGAGCTACATCATGAATGATGGCTCGGTAATCAGAAGGTCTTACCGCATTACTGACCCGACTGTCGAGAACTTCAATGCTGACTCAGATGTGATCAGAGCGAATGACATAGAAAATTCGATAGAGGCCTGTCTTTGGAGATGCACTCCGGCAGTGCCTGTTACGGCGGAAAATATCTATGACGCCGCCATTTACAATGAGCCACGCTACGACAAATACGGCAATTATAGCGAGGACGATCTTCGCCATAGTGAGATCCCCATGCAGATAGTACTTTCACCTGAACAGGCCGAAGCACTCTATAATGAGTGCATCATTCCGGATATAAAAGCCGGCAGGATGACCGATCCATGGATTGAGGACATGAAAGGCGAAGATCCCTATTCCGGAGTGAGCGTATCTATTCAGCTGATTTCAGTTCCGACCGACGGACAGACCGATTATTATGACCATATGACGCACGACGGAGTGTATCTGTCACTTCCGGAAACCGCAACACTCACTCTCGCAAGGCTGGCGGAGCTTGCCGCATCACATTGATGCAGAAGAAAGGAGAAGATCATGAAAGGCATAAAAATACTTTGGCTGGATGAGACGGCGCTTATCGCATCGTTCCATGAGGTCCGGGGCTATGTGCCGTATCCGCTCCTCGACAAAGCGCATTTTCTCAGATTCATCGAATCTCTTACCGAAAAGAATTACAGTTTCCAGTAGGTAAATAACCAAAAAAGTACTCAGACCTGAAACAGTCTGAGTACTTTTTTCATTTAATTCACTGGAGTCTTGCCAGAAGCAGGGTAGTGCCGTCTCTGGAGATCCTTATATCTGTTCCGGTTTCCGTTGAATGTTTCTGGAAAAGCAGGATGTCGCCCTCATGGCAGGGGTTCCTGTAAAGCAGATCAATGCAGTTTTTTTGCATTGCATCCCAGTCATCGCATGAAAAGCTTCCGGCTATCGCTCTGATATAGGCAACGTTGTTCATATGCGCGCCTACGTCTATATCCGTTGAACGGACCTTGTATTCGTAATATTCTTCAAAGCCATCGAACTGCTCCGGGATCCTCACGTAAGGTTCCTCGAATACTGGACCCTTTGTTAGCACGAGATCTTCCGGGTATATTCCTGATACTTTGAAAAGAGAGCCGTCGCTGATTCTTATCATTGCCCATTCGGTGCGTCCGGCGATGATCTGCTCACCGTTGAGGAGTATTTCATAGTTTCTGTAGCATCGGAGCCTGCCCGGTGCCTCCGGCCATGTATGCAAGGTGACAGTGTCTGTCATTTTGGGCCTTTTATGGAATATGATCTTTGTCTTCACAGTGAGCCAGTACAGATCTTTTTCCAGCAGATGATAATACCCAAGTCCGAGCATCTGGGCATGTGTCGCCGCCATGTCCTGAAATAGGCAGAAGGTATCGGGTATGCCCAGATATCCGGTATGATCGGCAATGCCCGGTACTATCTTCACATCATACTGCAGTTCTTCGCACATCTTTTTTCTCTCCCTTGAATTTTGAAAGCCAGTAGTCTTTCCATACCAGTGCCTCTGCTATGAGCGCTACGGGGAGCGCCGCGAAAACATCCACGGCTGAGTGCTGCTTCACGAAGCAGACCGAAAGACAGATCATAATTACAAATGCAGTGATAAGTGTTTTCCAGACAGGCTTTAGAATCTTATCTTTCAGAGCGGCGGAGAGTATTCCCAGCGAATAGGCTACATGGAGAGAGGGACATACCCCGGTGCTGGTGTCAAAACCGTAGATGATCCCCATGAGCCAGGTGAGGAAATTGCTCCTTTCGAAAACCTCCGGCCTCAGATCCTGCCTGCTCGGCCATATTATATATGTCGCCATCGCTATGGCCTGCGTTATCATTATGAAGATCTGTATTTTCCGGAAGTTTTCCACGTCAAAAAAGAAGGTGTAGGCTAGTGCCCCGAATACGAGAGCATACCAGCCCACGTAGAATATCACAAAGAATTCGTTAAATGGTATCAGGTCATCCAGTCGGCACCAGACCGGATGGCAGTTTTCGATGGGGATCAGATTTTCGGTTATGAAATACATGGCAAAATAGCCTATCCAGCCTGCCAGCAGCTTGGCGTGGGAAAAGCGTGGCTCATTCAGGCGGAGCAGGGAAAAACCGCTGTAATCAACTCTCTGTTTCATTTGTATAGTCCTCCAGGGGCAGGTTCTTACCGTAATACTTTTTTGATACATTCGGATAGGGGATTACGGTGTGCTCCGGGAGAGATACCGCGATCTGCGTTATCCGATCCATAAGCGCTGAACAAATGCGTTTGCGCTCACTGGCGATCGGTGCATCAGCGTCAAAGACGACAGGTTCGCCGAAATAAACTGCTTTAAGTGCCGGGGCAAGATACATGGGGACGAATTTCAGACAGGTCCCGGTGTTCTTGTAATAGAATCGCGCGATGTCTACAAAGTTCTGCTGAAAATCATATACTATGTTATTGTGCCTGGTATAGTGCTCGGGAAATATTACTATTTTGCTTCCGGCTTTCAGTCTTTCGACTGTTTCCCTGATAGTGGTTTTCAGCCGTGCGTCGTGGTATACCGCAATAGTGTGGGCGTTGTTGAAGATGAGAAGCGCGAGAGGGGTTATGATATGACTGAGAATCCTGTAAAACCAGCGTATGCCTTTCGGCTTTTTCGACCAGAAGTCTCTGTATGCGTATGCTGCAACTTCCTTACGGTGCATCATTTCTCCGGCGCACCATACGTCATGCAAGCCGGGGGTATAAAGTTCACCTTCGATGGGACCGTACATGTGGCAGTGGTTTCCCACTATAACGCACTCCCCATTCGGGATCTTTTCAGTTCCACAAAGCCTGTATTTCGGAGAGAATAGCCAAACGAACCATCTTACTATTCTGTAAAGGCTGTATATAAAGCCTCTTTTCTTTTCGTCCATTTCCGTGCCTTTGCTGTGTTATGAGATCATTGTGCGGGAAACTCCGCTTTTACCGTGAGTGAGGCTCCGTCTTCGGAAAATGCATGTATCTTCCCTTTGTGAGCCTCTGTAACTGCCTTTGCAACGGCAAGTCCCAGACCGAAGCCTCCTGACTCTGAATTTCTTGAAGAATCTGCCCTGTAGAAGCGCTCAAAAAGCATATCCGCACTGCCAGGCATAATGCCCTCCGCTGTGTTGAATACCGTCAGAAGCAATGTTTTACCGGTTCTTTCAAGACCGGCAGATATCTTTCCGCCCTCCGGAGAATACTTGCATGCATTATCCAGAAGTATAGATACAAGCTTTCCTATGCTTTTTTCATCTCCGGTCATCATCAGTCCTGGTTGTATTTCAGAGGCAAGCGTTTTTTCCTGACTCAGAGCTACCGCCTGGAACGACTGTACGGTTCCGCTGACAAGGTCTGAGATAGAAAAGTCTGTTGTGGTCAGACCTGAGCCGTCCTCAGCCATCTTGGAAAGATATATCAGATCAGAGGTGAGACTCGCAAGCCTGCCTGTCTGCTTGCGGATATCATCCAGCCACTCGTTCTGCTCGATCTCGGTCTCGAGAACATCGGCGTCCGCGTTTATTATTGTTATTGGTGTTTTAAGTTCGTGGCCGGCATCGGTTATGAACTGCTTCTGTTTCTCATAGCTATCAGCTATAGGCTTTACTATCCTGCCGGAGAGAACGGTAAGCAGCAGCGTAACTGCAAGCAGGCCAACGAATGATATGGCTGCGCTGGCCAACAGGAATGATCGTACTGTTTCGGTTTCTCTGTGTATATTGAGGAATATGAGCATATACTCATCATCAATACTGCAGCGGCTGAATCTGTAATCGCCGGCAAAGCCCTTAACCTTGCCCGTTTCAAATGTCTTCTGTGCGAGAGTGATGGCACCGGAGCCGTCGATGGAGGCTATGTTCTCCATGTTGATATGATACAGCTTCCCGTCACTGTTGAAGAAGGCGGTGAAGTATCGCGTCTGGTAAGGGAGTTCTGCGGTCATGCTCCTGTGGCCGAGGGAGCCGGTACCTTCCCAGCCCTGTGGATCTGTTCTGAACATGTTCCGAAACTTCATCGGGAAATAGCCTTTATATGCCGCAAGAATTTCAAGTGTGCTGTCCGCCTCGGTCACCATATTTCGATAGTTTATGATGTTTATGGTGCCGATCAGTATCAGCAGTACTATGAACACCGACAGCACCGCGATGATTATGAACTTTTTCTGCAGCCTGCGTATCATGACTGCACCTCTAAATAATAACCCAATCCTCGCTGCGCCTTGATTTGGATGTCAGCATCTATACCCGTCAGCTTTTTCCGAAGGTATGAGATATATACCCACACCACATTCAGCTCTGCGTCACTGTCGTAGCCCCAGATCCTGTCCATGAAGAACTCAGTAGATATAAGTTTTTTCGGACTGCGCATCAGCATCTCCAGCATCTGGAATTCCTTGTTTGCAAGCTTAACGCTCCCGCCTGGGCCTGAAAGATCGTAACTTGCGCAGTCAAGAGTAACGTTTCCCACGTTGAGCTTCGTATCAGTCTGAACAGCCGGCACTCTCGTCATTGCCCGTATCCTTGCCAGCAGTTCCTTCATGTCAAAAGGTTTTGTTAAATAATCGTTTGCTCCGCTGTCAAGCCCTGTAACACGGTCGTCTATTTCGGATCTTGCCGTAAGCAGAAGCACCGGTGTATTATCGCCTGCCGCACGCATGCTTTTCAGGACAGAGATCCCGTCCAGCTTTGGCATCATAACGTCAAGTATCACGCCGTCATAGTTTTCCGTGGCGAGGTAATCCAGGGCGCTTTGCCCGTCGTAAACCACGTCCACGGAGTATTTGCTTTTTATTAGGATAGTCGAAACAGCCTTTGCAAGGGACTTCTCGTCCTCCGCGTATAACAGCCGCATCATCCGGCCCTTCCTTTCAGAGATTTAAATTAGCATATCACAATGAAACAGAAAAATCACGAACAACTTATTAATATATTAATTATAATGCGAGGTCCTCACAGGCTAAATTGTTGTTTATTTTCTCCATACCCGCTGTTATAATATAAAACATAATAACATAATAACATAATAAATGATCTTCAGCGGGAGGGAGCCGTTGTATGAATGGCAGACTATTTGTTATAAGCGGGCCTTCAGGAGCCGGAATGGATGAAATAGTCGGCAGCGTGATAGACAGCCGCAGCGATATAGGTCGTGTTGTACCCGTCACCGCACGTAAGATGAAAGCAGGAGAGGTAAATGGGGAGAACTTCTGGTTTTTCGAGCTTGAGCAGTGGGAAGAGATGAAAGCCTCCGGCGACATGCTCGAGTGCACGGAGTTTGCTGGAAATGACTACGGCACGTCAAAGCGCCTGGTGGAAGAGCAGCTCTATGCGGGGAAAAACGTTATACTCGTGCTTGAGACGGAGCGTGCTGCAATGCTCAACAGAAACATGCCCGAAGCAGTATGTATTTATATGGAGCCTTCAGATCCTGTTATCCTGAGGGGCATATTTGAAAAAACAGCCAGGAATTCAATTGAAGTGGATGTCAGGATGCGCCATGCGGATGAACAGAGAAGGATATCTCTTTTTTGTGATAAAAGGATATTTACCGATGATCCCGATCAGGCGGCGGAGGAGCTGAACGCCCTTATAGACGGTTGAAAAAAGAAAGGGTGACGCCCTGAGAAAACCGGATGTACCGCAGGATTTTCGCAAAGAATATTCAATACGTTCAGATTGTCAATAATAAAGAAGGCTCTCTATATTAGAAGAGAGCCTTCTTGTTTTATCTTCCATAAATACAAATCTGAAACCTGACACAGAGGAGTTAATTCAAAACGACGAACAGCAGAATTCACTGGATCTGCCGTTTTCGCCGAAGCGAGTGATATGGAACTTGCGGGGAACTCATCCGTGATAATCGTCCGGTATGTCGAGCCGTTCGTAACGTGCCTTGAGGGAATTGTATTCTGCCTTGTCTATGAGGCCGTTTTTCAAATATCCTTCTATCTGCTCCAGATATTTCTCCCGACCGGTGCTGTGCCTGCAGTTGATTGCCTCCTCAGTGACCTGCCTCGGAGATGGGCGGGCACTGCGGTTGGCGCCGATCTTCGCTGAAAGGATTATGATCTTGAGAAGGCTTACTATGATGAGAACGATGAAAAGCAGAGAGATCAGCATCATTAGGACCTCTTCGCCGGGCAGGTGTCTGAGATATTTGAAAATGTTCCGGTTAAATCCGTAATGCCTCAGATACATAGAGAGCATCCGGAGAGATGATCCCGGCAAAAAAAGCAGCACCAGAATAGAGGATATCAGAACCGAAACGCTGCTGCTCAGTTTTTTCTTCATTTTATCTACCTCCGCCCGTCAGGTCTTGATAAGATAATAACATAGCTCGTATTGCCTGTCCATCATTATGCGATGGAAAACAGCAGCCGGTATGTTAGCGTACCGGTTGCAGTGCGAATGACAGGCGGTCTGTTTTTTAATGTTTGTTGCGGCCCCAGAAGGTGTTGTAACGGTCAGGCTTCCACCCGGGAGCTATGTCCTTGACAGCCTCTGCGGCAGTGAGCACTGTGTCGCCGTTGTCTGTATCGATAAGGGTATAACGGTCATTACCCATACCGAGCTCCTTCATATAACTCAGCTGTCGCAGTCCGTGGCGTGATTCAACACGTTCGATTAGTGCTTTTCCACCGCCTCCGGGCAGACTGTAAATGAGATCGACGCAGGCGTTGTCCACGGCAAGTATGTCGAGTGACGAAAGTATTCCGATGTCAGGTGTCACGACAGGTTCTGCTTCCTTCCCTTCGCAGTCACAGGAGACAGACATGTTGCGCATGGTGTTTATGTAGCAAACATGCGGAGCAAAGTGATCTATTGTAGCCTTTGTGCTCTCTGATATGCGTTCCATGAGTTCTTCCTCTAGAATATTGAAAAAGCCTCCGTCGGGTGTCGAGTGGATCTCACCCTTGCCTATGCGGCCGTCAGCACAGCCTATGCCTATGTTCTTGTTGCTTCCGCCGAAGCCGCCCTGAACATGGCCTTTGAAGTGGGTGAGAGTGAGAAGCGAGTCATATTTGAGCATGCCCTCGCCAACGTGCATTTCCTTGAACCACTTGCCTCCCTTTACAGGCAGCGTGGCAACGCCGAACTCATCCGTAATGTCCACAGGGCAGAAGTTCCACCCGTTTATCTCAAGAGTCTTTCTGTGTGCTTCGGTGGTATATCTGCTTCCCTCGTAGTAGGTGTTAGTCTCGATTATGGTCGCATCCTTCAGGCGGCTTTCAAAGAGTTCTCTGATCCATGGCCTGGGAAGGAAATTCGGCCCTTCAGCCTCACCGGTGTGGAGTTTCACGGCAACTTTACCGGTGAGAACACTGCCTACTCTGTCGAACATCTTCTTCATGCCCTCTTCGGAGAGGTCACGTGTGAAAAACACAATCGAGCTTTCACCTGTGCGGTCTTCAAATGGGATATACTTGTTTCCGTTTTTTCCGGGTACTGGTTTGCTCATTCTCTCTTCCTCCTTGTTTAATTGGTTCATCCGTATACTCTGGCGCATTAGTGTCTGTTGCGACCCCAGAAGGTGTTGTAACGGTCAGGGGTCCATCCGGGTTTAATATCCTTCACGGCGTCTGCGGCGCTTATCACGTCATCGCCGTTGTCGATATCTATGAGCGTATAGCGGTCATTGCCCATGCCGAGTTCCTTCATGTAGCTCAGCTGACGCAGACTGTGGCGGCTCTCCACGCGCTCTATCATGGCCTTTCCGCCGTTGTCAGGCAGACTGTATATCATATCCACACAGGCGTTATCCACGGCAAGTATATCAAGAGAAGCCAGGATTCCCACGTCAGGTGTGACCACAGGCTCGGCGTCCGGACCTTCACAGTCGCACGAGACCGACATGTTGCGCATGGTATTGATATAGCAGATCCTGGGTGCAAAAAAGTCCACCGTTGCCTTAGTGCTCTCGGTCATGCGTTCCATGAATTCCTCTTCGGAAATGCTCCACATATTATCGGACCCCTCGGCAGTGTGTATCTCCTTTTTGCCGATACGACCGTCGGCGCACCCTATGCCTATGTTCTTGTTGCTGCCGCCGAAGCCGCCCCGAACATGACCTTTGAAGTGGGTCAGCACCAGAAGAGAATCATAATTCAGCATCGTTTTGCCAACGTGCATCTCATCGAACCATTTCCCGCCCTTGACCGGCAGCGCAGCAACGCCCTCTGCGTCAGTGATGTCCACGGGGCAGAAAGTCCATCCGTTTATATCAAGGGTCCTTCTGTGGGCATCTGTAGTAAACCGTGACCCCTCATAGTAGGTGTTGGTCTCGATTATCGTGGCATCCGGCAGACGGGTTTCGATAAGCTCTTTCACCCAGGGACGAGGAATGATGTTCGGCCCCTCTGCCTCACCGGTATGAAGCTTAACGGCTATCCTGCCCTTGAGTACATCGCCTACTCTGTCGTATATCTTTTTAAGCCCTTCCTCGGAAAGGTCCCGGGTGAAGAACACAACAGAACTTTCGCCGGTGCGCTGATCGAAAGGGATATATTTCTTTCCGTCACTGCCGGGAACAGGGGAATTAGCACTCATGTTCATATCCTCCAAACATAATTATTATATTGCCAATTGGTTTCTGTATTTACTAAAGTATAACATAAACTTTTTCGATATACAGTATTATTTGCTTCGGAATTATCATTCTGTAAAAGAAACAGCATCCGGACCATCTTGGTTCGGATGCTGTTTTATAGCTGGTTTTGCTGTATCTGACGTTTATCAGTACATGCCGCCCATGTCTGGAGCAGCGGGAGCTGCAGGAATGTTCTTCTCGGGAATGTCGGTCACGAGGCTCTCAGTGGTGAGCACCATGGAGGCCACGGAGGAAGCGTTCTCAAGAGCGCTGCGGCAGACCTTGGTCGGGTCAACAATGCCGCTGGCGATCATGTCGGTGTATTCACCCTTTGCTGCGTCAAATCCGAAGTTGACTTCGTTCTTGCCGTAGATTTCATTGAGGATGACTGCGCCTTCCAGTCCGGCGTTCGCTGCGATCTGGATAACGGGAGCTTTCAGAGCCTTTGCGACAATTGCGGCACCGGTTTTCTCATCGCCTTCGAGGGTGCTGACGAGCTTGTCAGCGGCTTTGGAAGCATAGACATAAGCGGAACCGCCGCCAGGTACGATACCTTCAGCAACTGCCGCGCGAGTTGCGTTGAGTGCATCTTCAATGCGAAGCTTCTTCTCTTTCATTTCGGTCTCGGTGGCAGCGCCGACTTTGATGACTGCAACACCGCCGCTGAGCTTTGCAAGACGCTCCTGGAGCTTCTCTCTGTCGTAGTCGGAAGTGGTGGTGCTTATCTGGCTTTCTATCTGAGCAGCACGTGCCTTGATCTGAGCGGAGTCACCTGCGCCATCGACGATAACGGTGTTGTCCTTGGTGACCTTGACCTGATGTGCTTGACCAAGCATGCCCAGATCAGCGTCCTTGAGTTCCATGCCCACGTCGCTGGAGATGACCTGACCACCGGTGAGCACCGCGATATCTTGAAGCATTTCCTTACGCCTGTCGCCGAAGCCGGGAGCTTTGACACAGATGCAGGTGAAGGTGCCGCGCAGCTTATTGAGAACTATTGTGGCAAGAGCCTCACCTTCAACGTCCTCGGCAATAATGAGGAGTTTTCTGCCGGCTTTTACAATCTGCTCGAGCAGAGGGAGAATTTCCTGAATGTTGGAGATTTTCTTATCGGTGATGAGGATGAGGGCATCGTCGATGACGGCTTCCATCTTCTCGGTATCGGTTACCATGTATGGGGAGAGGTAACCACGGTCGAACTGCATTCCTTCAACAACGTCGCTGTAGGTCTCAGCAGTCTTGCTCTCTTCAATAGTGATTACACCGTTCTGGCTGACCTTCTCCATAGCATCTGCGATGAGTCCGCCGATGACTGCATCACCGGAGGATACAGTGCCGACTCTTGCAATGTCCTTGGATCCGGTAACAGGCTGGGAGATCTCCTTGATGGCGTTGACTGCCTCTTCGGTGGCCTTCTGGATGCCCTTCTTCATAACCATCGGGTTTGCACCTGCTGCAAGGTTCTTCAGGCCTTCGCCTATCATTGCCTGTGCAAGCAGAGTGGCGGTTGTGGTGCCGTCGCCGGCTACATCGTTGGTCTTTGTGGAGACTTCCTTGATGAGCTGTGCGCCCATATTCTCAAATGCATCCTCAAGCTCGATTTCCTTAGCAATGGTAACACCGTCGTTAGTGATCAGAGGAGCACCGTATTTCTTGTCGAGAACAACGTTGCGTCCCTTGGGTCCAAGAGTGATCTTAACTGTATCTGCAAGCTGGTTTACACCGCGCTCTATTGCTTTTCTGGCTTCCTCGCCGTAGATTATCTGTTTTGCCATGATCTATGATTCCTCCTTACTCGATTACTGCCAGGATATCGTTCTGGCGTACGATGGTGTATTCAACATCATCAAGTTTTACCTTGGTTCCGGTGTATTTACCGACAAGAACGTTCTGCCCGACCTTAACGGTCATAACAACTTCGTTGCCGTCGACGACTCCGCCGGGGCCAACCTCACATACCTGATACACTTCGGGCTTTTCCTGAGCGGCAGCCGTGAGGAATATACCGGAAGAGGTGCGCTCTTCAGCGGCGTTCTGAACAAGAACGACTCTGTCAGCCAAGGGTTTAAGTTTCATCATATATACCTCCAAATAATATTTTACAAATTTCAGCATCGTTAGCACTCAAATTACCTGAGTGCTAACGATGCTTATAATAACACATATTTTAATTTTTGCAATACCCTGAGGGGAAAATCCGGGAAATTATTTATTAACTTTTTATTACATTTTCAGAAGAAACGCATGCCTCTTGGAACTATCATCTTAACTGCCTTGGGTATCAGCTTCATATCAACCTTTTTTGCGGACATGGCTTCACCATCAAGGTTTATAACGTTGTCTTCATCGAACTCTATGGAGACATGATCGCTGCGTAAGTGAGTGATATACTTTGGGAGTTCATCGCCGCGACCTTTTGCATATTTCCCGATTAGAACGGCAAGAGTGAGAAGGTTCACGTCCGAAACGATATATATGTCCAGTATACCGTCGTCAGGCATAGCGTCAGTGGATGGGTTGAATCCGCCACCGTAGTATCTGCCGTTGCAGGCACATACAAGTGCGAATTTACCATCTGCTGCATAATCACTGGAGCGGATGACCATATGCCTGCTTATTCCCTTGCATATCTCCACAATTGCCGACACAACATAGCCCGTTGCCCCGCCTATAAGAGGGATGGAGGAATATTTATGCACGTTGGTGCCAATTCTCGCATCTATGCCTACAGAGCAGATGTTTATGCTGTATCTGCCGTTGCAATCTATGACGTCTATATCATGCTCAGTTCCGGCGATCACAGCGTCCATATCTGTGAATAGCTTCTGTTCTTCTCCGAACATCCTGCAGAAGTCATTGCCTGTACCGAAAGGGAAGGGACATACTGCAATATTGCTTTTGTTTACTGCTCCGCTCACGCATTCGTTGAAGGTGCCGTCACCGCCGCAGGAGTATATCCTGTAATTCTCTCCTGTTTCGGCTCTCCTGCGTACCTCTTCCGTAGCATCACCGGGGACTTTTGTCGTGTAGATCTCGTATTTATCCGGATTTGATTTGAATGCGTTCTCTGTAAGAGCTCTGATATCTTCGCTCATATCTCTGCCGCCCGCTTTGGGGTTCACTATGAAAAGATGCTTCATTGAAACTACACTCCTTATTTATAATACATGAACAGATCGCATTTTATCATTCCGTTGTAGAGCTTACGCTTTTTATCCGCCTGCTTTCCGAAACAGCGCTCAAATTCTGTATGTGAGGAGAGAAGATAGAGTTTCCAGTTTTCTGATGCCAGATATCTTTTCCCGAATCCGCGGTACAGTTCTTCTGCCTCCTGCTTTTCCATAATCCTCTCCCCATATGGAGGGTTGGTAACGATTATGCCGTTATCGGTTTTGCTGTTAAACTTCGTCGCATCGGCAGTCTCAAAGCTTATTATGTCAGCTACACCGGCCCTTCTTGCATTCTCCTTTGCCATATCTATAGCGGCAGGATCGATATCACTGCCTGTTATATGATAATCACCGTGATATTCTCTGGAAACTGCCTCTTCTTTAGCGTCCTTCCAGATTTTTCTGTCGAATTGCGGCCATTCCATTGAACTGAACCTGCGGTTGATACCGGGCGCTATGTTTCTCGCAATAAGAGCCGCTTCTATTGGGATGGTACCGCTTCCGCAGAACGGATCGCAGAAGTCTTCTTTGCCTTTGTATCTTGAAAGCTTCACCATGGATGCTGCCATGGTTTCCTTCAGCGGAGCATCCCTGTGGGCTGGACGGTATCCGCGCTTATGAAGTCCCTGGCCTGAGGTGTCTATGCAGAGGGAGACATTGTCTTTCATTATAGAAAACTGAATCTGGTATAGAGCACCGGTTTCTTCGAACCACTGGATGCAGGGATTATGCTGCTTCAAGCGCTCCGCCACCGCCTTTTTAATGATCTTCTGACAGTCAGAAACGGAGAAGAGTTTGGAATTGAGGCTGTAACCCTTCACGGGAAAAGCTCCGTTTACGGGGATATACTGTTCCCATGGGAGAGCCTTCGTCCTTTCAAAAAGCTCGTCAAAGCTCATAGCATCGAAACGGCCAGCCTCTATCAATATGCGCTCACCGCACCTGAGGCCGATATTGGCCTTTGCCAATGCCTCAGGTCCGCCGTGGAAATATACCCTCCCGTTTTCCGCTTTAACATCTGATATATCCATACGCTTCAGCTCGTCGGAAATTAAGCTCTCAAGCCCTAGCAGACATGGAACACACATAGTAAAATCCATTTTTAACCTCTGTTCGACTGCATAATATACAGAAATAATGCATAAATATAAATTAATATCTGAAAAACGTATGATTCAGGCCTTGTTATAATAATATTTAAATATTAATACAAATATTTTGACTTGTAAATGATTTATATGAAGGATTTGCTATCCGGTGCTGAAAATGATTGTTATTCTCCGTTCACAGAAAATTCAAAAAGACTATTGAAAAATTTGAAGCAAAGATGTATATTTAGACAGACATAATTTGTTCATATTCGGAGCGGACGATGGCATTGGACAGAGAGCTCTTTTTGAATATTGTAAAAGATGCCTACAGCGCATACTATACCATCGTCGATCCTCTTGAGGAGGATGCGGATCTGCCAATGGCGTTCCGGGCAGTTTATGATGCCCTTGATGAACGCTATTTCCTGACGAAGAGCGCAAAGATCTGGGCTAATGAAAAATTCGAATATGCATATGTTTTCAGTGCTCCTTCATTTGATCTTGAAACTGCGGGCAGGTGCATGGACCGGGCTCTTCAGGATATGCTCCCGAAGGTAAAGCCGCATAAGCAACACCAGTATACAAACTGCAAAGTTATCCTCATTGCCGATTCCTTGAGCGATGATGTGATTGAACTGGTAAAAAAAAGGAGCTTCTCCAAATCATACGGTTTTCTCTCCACTCAAGGCTATACAGAGCTTCTTGCTGCAGCAGTTGATCTCAGAAAAGAGAAAACCTATACAAACAAGGTCGGCAACGGCCTTAACAAATTCTTCGATAAGTTGTTTGCCCTGCGCAGGGAGGCGTAGCGCAAATGCTTATAAATAACATTTTTCATTTAAGGAGTGAAAAGTAAGTATGAGTGCACTGTTGATCCTCTTGATCGCGGTAGTGCTGCTCGCTCTGGGCTATGTCTGCTACGGCAGCTGGCTTGCTAAGCAGTGGGGAGTAGATCCCAACCGCGAGACCCCCGCACATACGAGCTACGACGGGAAGGACTTTGTTCCTGCCAACCCCGCTGTCCTTATGGGGCACCACTTTTCATCCATAGCCGGTGCCGGCCCCATTAACGGACCTATCCAGGCTGCGGTATTCGGCTGGGTTCCGGTCTTCCTGTGGTGCGTGCTCGGTGGTATTTTCTTCGGAGCCATGCATGACTTCGGAGCCCTCTTCGCCTCCATTCGCCACAACGGCGGATCCATCGGCGAGATCATCAAGGACTCCATGGGTGAGAAATCCCAGAAGCTCTTCATTATCTTTGCTCTGGCAGTTCTTATCCTTGTCATTGCTTCCTTCACTGCTGTTGTTGCAGGAACCTTTGCATCTTCCGGTCCCTTCATCAGCAATGATGCAAATGCCGGCAACCCGGCTAATGCATCCACAGCAATGACCTCTATCCTGTTCATCGTCATCGCCTGCATCTTCGGCTTCTTCGTATACCGCAAGAATGCCAAGATAGGCCCTGCCACGATCATCGGTATAGTTGGAATCGTTGCCATAGTTGTTATCGGCCAGTTCCTCAATCTCAACGCAAGCCGTACCTTCTGGGTACTCTTCATTGCCGTGTATGTCACTGTTGCTTCACTGCTTCCTGTGTGGATCCTGCTGCAGCCCCGTGACTATCTGAGCTCTTTCCTGCTCTATGGCATGATGATCCTTGCTGTTGTCTCCATTATTGGCGGAACCTTTACCGGCGCTGCCAAGGTTGAAGTTCCTGCGTTCACCGGCTTTGTTAATGCAAACGGCCAGCCGCTGTTCCCGTTCCTCTTCATAACGGTCGCCTGCGGCGCATGCTCCGGTTTCCATTCACTGATCAGCTCCGGTACTTCCTCCAAGCAGATCGACAATGAGAAGGATTCCCAGATCATCGGCTATGGTTCCATGATCGTTGAGTCCGCTCTCGGTGTCATCTCCCTCATCGCAATCGGCGTTGTATGGAGCCAGACCAATGTCGGCGGCGGCGAGAAGTTCCTCCTCTCCGCACCTCCTACGATCTTTGCAGGTGGTATTGCTACCATGTTCGCTTCCTTTGCGGGTGAGAAGAGCTATGCAGTTATCTACAACCTCTTCACTCTTGCAGTTTCCGTATTTGCTCTGACCTCTCTTGACTCTGCCACTCGTCTCTGCCGCTACCTGTTTGCAGAACTGCTTACTCCTGTCGGCAAGACCCGTGACGATCTCAAGGGCGCAGCCAAGTTCTTTGCCACTCCGATAGTCTCCACACTTGTCATGGTTGTCATCGGCTGCGGCATGGGCTTCATGGGACTCAGCCAGATCTGGTCCGTGTTCGGTGCTGCCAACCAGCTGCTCGCCGGCGTCGCAATGCTCGCTGTCTGCACCTGGCTTGGCAAGATCGGCAAGAACAACAAGATGTTCTTCTTCCCGATGTTCTTCATGCTCGCCGCGACACTTACCGCACTTTGCTGGACCATTATCAGCAATCTGCCGAAGCTTGTTGCTGGCGCTCCTTGGGGCACCTGGTTCCAGACCATCTGGTCCATCGCTCTGGTAGTTCTGGCAGTTATTCTCACTATTACTGCTATCAAGACCCTTAACGCTCAGGCCAAGGCAAAAGAAGCATAAATCAATAAACCTCCCTAAGAAAGTCAACCGCGCCCCCTTTTGGGGCGCGGCTTTCTTTTTTGTATTTAAGATATCATTATCATCTGTACACCCGTGGAACCCGTTTCGATACTGCACAGAGCAGTTCATATGGAATAGTTCCGGCTGCATCTGAAATATTATAGATGCTGTTTTTCTCGCCAAATATCTCCACCTCACTGCCCACGTCCACCTCTTTAAGACCTGTTAGATCGGCCATGCACATATCCATGCATATGCTCCCGCACTGCGGGGCAAAGCCGTCTTTCACAGCGTAACTGCATTTTCCGCTGCTTGCCCTAGGCAGACCGTCAGCGTATCCTATGGCGAGCACTCCCATACGCGTCAGTTTGTCGGTGGTGTAGTGCCTTCCGTAGCTTACGTCAGTCCCGGAACCATAGTATTTTATGGTGCTTACAGTGGTTACGAGCCTCATGCACGGCTTCAGACCGAAGCGGCCGGATGTGTCACCGTAGCCGTAAAGCAGCAGACCGGGCCGAACCATATCGAGAGCTGTCTCAGGATAGTTCACGACGGCACCGCTGTTGGCGCAGTGCCTTATATTGAAACGAAAACTTCCGGCGTTCTCCACTGCACTGATCACTGTAGTGAAAAGATCGAACTGACTGAGAGTATATGCCCTGTTTTCATTACCATCCTCATCGGAGACTGAGAAGTGGGTGAAAATGCCTTCAGTTTCAAGACCCGGCAGAGATACCGCCTTAACTATATTAGCAACGCCTTCATCAAAATACTCACCTGCGCAGAGAAACCCCAGTCTGGACATTCCGGTATCCACCTTGATATGCGTCCGCAGCGTTTTACCTATCCTTACGGCTTCCTCGCTGAATTCAAGGGCTTTAGCAAGGCAGGTGACTGTTTGTGTTATATCGTTTTCAATAAGGACGCGCACATATTCCCTTGGAGTATGGCCGAGTATGAGGATCGGCGTCTTTATTCCGCCCTGGCGAAGTTCGAGGGCCTCATCAAGACAGGATACCGCTAGATAGTCAGCACCTTCTTCCTCAAGTATCTGTGAAACTCTCAGTGCACCATGACCGTATGCATCGGCTTTAACGATGCCGAGGAATCTGCATCCCTCAGGCAGCTGCGCGCGGATAGCTTTGTAGTTATGCCGTATATTGTCCGTGAAGATTTCCGCCCAGCTTCGTTTCTGAAGATCATCCATGTTGCTTCTCCTCCCGGGTGTTTTATATCATTATATCACTTCATGGACTGCAGTTAAATATCCGTTGCACTTTTTGAAGCCTTGTGATATATTAATGCCTGTTAATGCTGAGAACGGGAAAATAGCGCATAACACCCGAAAGAGATTGGAGGTCACCGGCTGTAAGCCTCCTCGGAGATGCTGCGCTTGGTTCGCCCGGGAGCACCGGCCAATCACCGGCGTCATGGCGCGATAAGCCTGTCAAGTGCGGTTTTTTACCGAATCCGGGTGGTACCGCGGAAGTTTTATGCTTTCGTCCCTGTTTGGGACGGAGGCTTTTTTCATTATCAGGGAGGAAAAGAGAAATGAAACAAATGCTGCAGGATCTCAGAGATGCATCTTTGAAGGCAATTCTGGACTGCGAAGATGCCGAGCTTCTGGAATCGCTCAGGGTAAAGTATCTGGGTAAAAAAGGAGAACTAACGGCCATTCTCAGGCAGATGGGAAAACTCTCAGCTGAGGAGCGACCTGCCATGGGTCAGCTTGCCAATAAGCTCAGAGCCGACATTGAAGAGGCTATTGAGAACAGAAATAAAGTGATATCTGCTCTGAAAATGGAGCGCAGACTCATATCAGAATCAGTGGATGTCACATTGCCGGGGAAAAGGTATCTCCTTGGTCACAAACACCCGATGTACAATGTCCTTGACCAAATAAAGGATATTTTTATCGGCATGGGCTTTGAGATAGTTGACGGGCCGGAAGTGGAGCTTGCGGATTATAACTTTACAAAACTCAATATAGATGAGGGACATCCCTCCAGAGAATGGACGGATACATTTTACTTCACAGAGGACAGTTCGATTCTGCTCAGGACTCAGACGTCTCCCATGCAGATCCATGCCATGGAGACCAAAGAGCTTCCAATCAGAATGATAGCTCCGGGCAGGGTGTACAGGAAGGACGAGGTGGACGCGACCCATTCACCTATGTTCCATCAGATAGAGGGAATGGTCATAGATAAGGGCATCACCATGGCGGACCTGAAGGCGACATTGAACCTTGTTGTGGAGAAGATTTACGGAGAAGGCACAGTTACCCGTTTCCGCCCGCACCATTTCCCGTTTACCGAACCAAGCTGCGAGCTTGACATTCAGTGTCACAAATGCGGTGGAGTGGGATGCCCAACCTGCAAAGGCGAAGGTTGGATTGAAGTCCTTGGTGCAGGTATGGTGCATCCGAAGGTGCTTGCTGGATGCGGGATAGACCCAGATGTATATTCGGGATGGGCTTTCGGCATGGGTCTTGAGCGACTTGCCCTGGGTGAGTATAAGATCAACGATCTGCGTCTGATCTTTGAAAACGATAAACGCTTCCTCGAGCAGTTCTGATATAAGGGGAGGATAATAGAAATGCTGCTTTCAAGAAAATGGCTCAATGAATTCATAGATCTGCCTTTGGATGAATACGGTGACCGCCGCTTCACGGAGGAAATGAGCATCTCCGGGTCCAAGGTTGAAACCACGGAGGACCTTTCACAAAAAATAAAAAATGTGGTGGCGGGCAGGATACTGTCTCTTGACAGACACCCCGATTCCGACCATATGTTCGTAGCAAAGCTGGATGTCGGGAAAGAATCGCCTGTGACCATAGTCACAGGAGCATGGAATGTTCACATCGGAGATATGGTGCCTGTCGCGCTCCATGATTCGCTTCTGCCTACTGGAGCAAAAATAATGAAAGGAAAGCTGCGTGGAGTCGAATCTGAGGGAATGCTATGCTCTCTCAAAGAGCTCGACTGCACAGTTCATGATTTCCCGTATGCAGATATAGTGCCTGCTGCCATCCTGACAGACTATCACCCGATCGATCCGGAAAAGCCGTCTGTCTCTGCTGATATAAAGGCGGGCGATAGGATATTCGGCAAAGTCATCGCAGCGGAGGTTTGCAAAGTTAAAAATTCTGGAGCGGGTCTTTGGAAACTGAGCCTTATGCCCGAAGCGGAAACTGTTACTGCCTGCGCTAACATCCACGAAGGTGATCTCATAGCCTACGACACTGCAAAAAACTCTGTATGCACCCTTGAAGACCTTAGGGCTAAGCAGGAGGAGTTCCCGCATTGCATCTGCGATGGTATCCTTGTGCTTCAGGAAAGCTGTGCGCCGGGCGATGATATAGGTAAGCTCCTGGGAATGGATGACTATGTCGTTGAATTTGAGATAACGCCCAACCGGCCTGACTGCCTCTGCGTTATAGGGCTCGCGAGAGAGGCTGCGGTAACTTTCGGAAAGGAGCTGAAGCTCCATGTGCCGGTTGTCCGGGCTGAGGCCGGAGGGGATATCAATGACCTTGCAAAAGTTGTTATTGAAGACGATAAACTCTGCACAAGATATACTGCCCGCATGGTCAAAAACGTAAAAATTGCTCCGTCACCGGAATGGATGAGAGAACGCATTCGCAACTCCGGCATGCGCCCGATAAACAACATAGTCGATATTACAAACTATGTTATGCTAGAATACGGCCAGCCTATGCATGCCTTCGACTTCTCATGCGTAAAAAATGGAGAGATACATGTAAGATGCGCCAGAGAAGGCGAGACCATGCGTACACTGGATGGAAATCTCCGTGAGCTGAATCCCTCAATGCTCTGCATCTGCGACACAGAAAGGCCTGTCGGCATTGCGGGTGTAATGGGCGGGGAAAACAGCGAGATAGTCGGCGACACCGGAATGGTGCTTTTCGAGAGCGCCTGTTTCAATGGCCCTTCAATCAGAAGAACGGCAACTGCTCTCGGTATGAGGACCGATGCATCGTCACGCTTTGAAAAAGGTCTTGATATTGAAAACACTGTGGCTGCGGTGAATCGCGCCTGCGAGCTCGTCGAGATGCTCGGAGCCGGTGAGGTGGTGAAAGGTATAATAGACGTTCTGCCAAATAAACCGGTGGCAACTACCCTCAGGCTCGAGCCGGAAAAGATAAATGCACTTCTCGGCACGGAACTTACCGCCGATGAGATGATAAAGATCCTCAGGGATCTCGGTTTCACGGTGGATGGTGATGTCATTACTGTTCCTTCGTGGAGAGGCGATGTGGAGCACTATTCGGATATCGCCGAAGAAGTGGCAAGATTTTTCGGGTATAACAATATACCTGTAAAGTTCACAGGTGCCATAAGCAGTTGCGGCGGTTTCACAGACTATCAGCTCTGTGAGAGGAGAGTAGGCGAGATATGCCGCAGCATGGGGATGGACGAGATTATTACGTATTCTTTCATCAGCCCTGCATACTATGACAAGATCCGCATGCCGGCCGACAGTCCCCTCAGAGACAGTCTCAGGATCCTAAATCCCCTCGGCGAGGATACGTCCATCATGCGTACTACCGTTCTCCCTTCAATGCTGGAGATACTAACCAGAAACTGCAACTTCCGAAACAGGTCCGCTGCATTCTATGAGATAGGAAGGATTTATCTCAAGCGGGATGACGGAATGGCTGATGAACCGAGGATGATTTCTTTCGGCGCATATGGTGACGGAATTGATTTCTTTACTATGAAAGGTTGGATCGAATCCCTTCTGGGTACGATTTGCAAAGGTACACTGCGCTTCGAGGCGGACAGTAGCAATCCGTCTTATCATCCCGGGCGCTGCGCGGCTGTTTATATTGATGCCAAGCGCGTAGGCGTATTCGGACAGGTCCATCCTGAGGTTATGGACAACTATGGCGTTGACGCTGAGTTTTACTGTGCTGAGCTGAGCTTCGACGTGGTATACGCTTTCCGCAAGGATCTTGCGGTTTATAAGCCGCTCCCGAGATTCCCGTCGGTTACCCGTGATATCGCCGTGCTCTGCGACAGTGAAGTCCCCGTGGGCAGGCTGCATGAATGCATAATGAGCGCCGGGGGAAAATATCTAAAGGAATGTGAGCTTTTCGACGTTTATACCGGTGAGCGCATACCCTTCGGCAAAAAGTCTGTGGCCTTTTCTCTTACCATGCGTGCCGACGATCAGACGCTCACTGACGACCACGCCGGCGAGACCGTGGACATGATTCTTAAGGCGCTGAGTGAGAAGTTCGGGGCAGTCATCAGATAACGTTTTTCTCATAAAGATTTGGAAGCGGGTCTTTACTTAGATATCCTTAATCTGATATAATCTATAAAAAGAGATTAGGGAGTGATGAAGCTTGGAAGATGCGACCAGGAAATTTACTGCGATTGACTCTAAGACCCAGATGAAGGAGATCCTCAATTCGGTTTATAATTCCCTCATGGTAAAGGGCTATAACCCAATAAACCAGATAGTGGGATATATCCTCTCTGAGGATCCGACCTACATTACAAACTATAATAATGCGCGTCAGCTCATCTGCCATATCGACAGAGATGATCTGCTTCAGGAGCTCGTCAGGAGCTATCTAAATAAGTAAAAAATTCGCAGGGCTTTGCCTTGCGGATTTTTTAAAACCATGATGATGTCTGAAAACATTCAAACGATGAGACTGGCCTCGGCCGCAGAACTGAATATTCGAAAGACCTTTGACTGCGGTCAGTGCTTCCGCTGGAACGAAACCAGAGACGGGGGATGGTGCGGCGTCGCATTCGGGCATCCCGCCAAGGTCTGGCAGGAAGGGAACGACGTTTTCATCCGCTCGGCTGCCCCCAATGCCCTATGGTGGGATTACTTCGACCTGGAGCGCGACTATGATGCTGCCGCTTCCTCCTTCTGTGGCGGGGACTGGCTCGATGAGGCAAAGAGTTTCGGTAGTGGCATAAGGATCCTCAGACAGGAGCCGTGGGAAGCACTCTGCTCCTTCATCATCTCGCAGTGCAACAATATTCCCAGAATAAAGGGTATAGTTGAAAGACTGTGCTCATACTTCGGCGATCCGGTGGATTTCGAAGGGGAGCGGTACTACACTTTCCCCTCAGCAGAAAGAATAGCACTGCTCAGACTCGAGGACCTTCAGCCCTTAAGGAGCGGCTACCGCGCGGAATATATCCTCAGCGCGGCTAAGGAGGTCGCCTCCGGAAAAACAGATCTCGATCAGCTTGCAGTTGCCGATTGGGTGAGTGCAGAAAAGGCACTGCTGGCCATGAAGGGCATAGGCAAAAAGGTGGCAGACTGCATGCTGCTCTTCGGGCTGCATCATATGGAGGCATTCCCAGTAGACGTGTGGATAAGACGCGCTCTCAAAGAGCACTTTCCCCCGGAATTTGATCCCTCAGCGCTTGGCGAAAACGCAGGGCTTGCCCAGCAATATATATTTTATTACGCCCGGTCCGGAGCTTCCGGACGGTGAAAGAATGCTTAAAAAGGAGACAGACATGGCATTTTACTACAATGAACCCTCACGCACCTTCAGCGAATACCTTCTCATCCCCGGCTTCACTGGAGAGGGCTGCACGCCCGCAAACGTGAGCCTGCGCACTCCACTGGTCAAATACAGAAAAGGCGAAGAGGAGAGCAGCATCAACCTGAACATCCCTTTTGTCTCCGCCATAATGCAGTCCGTTTCAAACGACACTATGGCCATAGCCCTTGCCAAGGAAGGCGGACTTTCCTTCATTTTCGGCTCCCAGAGCATCGAATCCGAGGCCGCCATGGTGGCAAAGGTGAAGAGCTACAAGGCCGGCTTCGTCACGAGCGCATCCAATGTTCGCCCTGATCAGACCCTTGAGGATATCCTTGAGCTGAAGGAAAAGAACGGCTTTTCCACCACTGCCGTCACCGAGGACGGTACAGAGCACGGAGAACTCCTGGGAATCGTTTCCAGCAGAGATTACCGTGTGAGCCGCATGGATGTTTCAACACCTGTCTCCTCGTTCATGACTCCACTTGAAAAGCTGGTTACCGCTCCCGATGGCACCACCCTCAAGGAGGCAAACGATATAATCTGGGACCACAAGCTCAACTCTCTTCCAATAGTTGACAAAGAGGGAAGGCTCGTGAGCTTTGTCTTCCGCAAGGACTATTCGGAGCACAAGGCCAATCCCAATGAGATCCTCGATTCAAAAAAGCGCTATATGGTAGGCGCCGGCATCAATACCAGAGACTATGAGGAGCGTGTTCCCGCCCTCGTGGATGCAGGAGTGGACGTCCTCTGCATCGACTCTTCCGATGGCTATACCTGGCGCCAGCAGAAGACTCTCGAGTACATACGCGGCAAATACGGCGACAGCGTAAAGGTAGGCGCCGGTAACGTCGTTGATAAGGACGGCTTCCTCTTCCTTGCAGAAGCCGGGGCCGATTTTGTAAAGGTTGGCATCGGCGGCGGCAGCATCTGCATCACCAGAGAGACCAAGGGCATAGGCCGCGGCCAGGCCTCCGCACTCATCGAAGTGGTGGCTGCAAGGGATGAATACTTCAAAAAGACCGGCGTTTATGTCCCCGTCTGCTCCGACGGAGGCCTCGTATATGATTACCACATGACCCTCGCCCTCGCCATGGGCGCGGACTTCCTCATGATGGGCAGATACTTTGCCAGATTCGACGAGAGCCCCACCCAGAAACTCATGATAAACGGCACCTTCGTCAAGGAATATTGGGGCGAAGGTTCAAACAGAGCCAGAAACTGGCAGCGCTACGACCTCGGCGGAAAGGGCAGGCTCAGCTTTGAAGAGGGAGTTGATTCCTATGTCACTTATGCGGGACCTCTGCACGATAACGTTGAGATGAGCGTTCACAAGATCAAATCCACCATGTGCAACTGCGGCGTCACCAACCTTGAGGACCTCAAGAAGAACGCCAAACTCACTCTGGTCTCCTCCGTCAGCATTGTCGAAGGCGGCAGCCACGACGTTATTCTGAAGAATAAATAAGTGTATCTGAAATAAGGGAGGCAGCCATATGGCTGCCTCCCTTAAGCTTTTTATCGACCAAGTATCAACAGGCGTGCAACTCCCAAAGCCTCGCGAATGAAGAAATTCGCAGCGAGGACGGGATTGCCGGGATAGCCTGCCACTCCTGTCGCACGGACATTCATCGACAGTGCGGTTTTTTTTGCTCTGTACAGGTGATATGAACTGGAGAGTATCGCGACGTTGCCGTCAGGCTCATCTCCGAGTGAACGTATGATATCAAATGAAAGAGAGAGGTTTTCCCGGGTGGATGAAGAATACTCCTCTTTGATCATACGATTCGGAGCTATCCCGTAATCACGGAGATGCTCAAACATGCAGGAAGCTTCGCTCATGTCCTCGTTCGGGCCGTTACCTCCGCTGAGTATGGCTGTACTCTCGGTAAATCGCTCAAGATAATGCTTTGCAGCATCTATCCTATACTGCAGTGAGCGGGAAGGTTTCGAGCCAATGACCTCAGCTCCGAGTACTATGAGGTATTTTCTTTTGCAGTCATTGTCCGTGTGCGCATACAGGATCACGGGGATCTCGAAGCCTATGAAGAGAGCAGTCCCGCCGATGATGAGAAAAGTGATTATCCGGCAAAGTTCAGATGGGCATACAGTGTAAATCACAGTGAATGCAGCAGCCATTGACAGTAGATGCGCTATATATGAATAGCCCTTCATGCAATACCGGAAGACAAAGGCGCTTATGATAAGCAGAGCGGGAGTGATCCACCAGACTGTCATGAGCTTAACTTCTCCCATTTTTCGTAGAGGGCATTAAGCTCTGTGCTGAGAGCGCTCCTTGCCTCCTCGATCTCCATCAGCTTCTGGTAGTCAGATGCAAATTCCTCAGCTTCCTTTTCCAGGAGAGCAAGACGTCCTTCCGCTTTTTCTATTTCACGTTCGGTCTTTTCTATAAGCTTTTCATTACTGCCGCGGCGCGGCTCACGCTTCTGCGGTATTTCCTTTTTCTGCTGTTTTGCGCTGTTCCTGCTGAATACTTCCTGCCTTTCTCTCCATTCACAGTATTCGGGATATCCTCCGCAAAAATCGAATACCTTGCCATCTCTGATATCCCATATCCTTGTAGCGAAACGGTCTATGAAAAACCTGTCGTGTGATACGAATATCAGAGTCTCCGAATAGTCTGAAAGAGCACTTTCTATCCATTCTCTACTGGATATGTCGAGGTGATTGGTAGGTTCATCCAGCATCAGCAGGTTTATCTCACTTCCCATAAGCATGCAAAGCTTCAGCCTGCTGCGCTCGCCTCCGGACAGAGCACCTACAGGAATAAACACATCCTCACCTCTGAAACCGAAGGCAGCCAGTCTGTCTCTGGCAGACTGCGGCTCTGCCTTGCACTCATAGAGCATGGTGTCATAAAGGCTGCGCGACATATCGTCGAACATAACTATCTGAGGCAGATAAGCCTTCCTTACGGAGGGACCGAGCCTGATCCTGCCGCTGTCCGGGGATTCCTCACTGTTAAGGATCTTCATCAGCGTGGTTTTCCCGCTGCCGTTGTCTCCGATAACAGCTATGCGCTCACCGCCTTTAACGGTAAAGCTCAGATCACTGAAAAGCACCCTGTCACCGAAAGACTTTGAAATCTTCTCCGCGGAGGCGACCTCATCCGCATTGAATTCTTTCTGTCTGAATCTGACATCTATCTTACGGGCTTCTTTTGGCCTTTCGCTCATAGAGAGTTTTTCGATTCGCTTCTCCATGGAAAATGCCCTTTTATGAAGCTTGTCATTTCCTAGAAATGCCCAGAGATGCATCTGCTCAGCTGCGCGCGTCAGCTGTTCTATTTTGGCCTGATCCTTTTCATACTGCTTCATCTTTTCATCGAAGCGCCTCTGACGTTCTTCAACGAAAAAACTGTAATTCCCGCTATAGAACTCGGCCTTTCCGTCAACTATTTCTATGCAGCGGTTGATCACTTTGTCCAGAAACCAGCGGTCATGGCTGACGGTGAGCACTGTGCCTCCGAAATGCAGCAGATAATCTTCAAGCCACTCTGTGGCGTGCATGTCCAAATGGTTGGTGGGCTCGTCCAGAAGAAGTATGTCCGTATCCTCCAGGATAAGCCTTGCAAGGTTCACCCTCGTTTTCTCACCGCCCGATAGCGTTTCAAAAAGCTGGGTGCGCATCGTATCCGGAATATCCAGACCGTTTGCAACGCGGCTGCGTTCGTTATCCATTTCATAACCGCCCAGTCTCCTGAAATCGTCCAGCAGACGGTCATATTCATCTATCAGCCTACGTGACTGATTATGCTCCATCTCTGAGCTGAGCTCGTCGATCCTTCCGCTTATGTCGTAAAGCCGTTTCTGCGCAGTCTTCAGCACATCTTCGACTGTGTATCCTGTAGGGTAGAATGGTATCTGCGATATAAGTCCCATCCTTTTTGAAGGTGCAACAGATACAGTACCCTCATCATAGCCGATCTCGCCTGTGAGAATTCTGAAAAGTGTCGTCTTTCCGCAGCCGTTCGGTCCCAGTATGCCTATATGCTCACCGGTGTCTACGGAAAAGGAAAGACCGTCAAGTATGTTGTTGCCTATCTCGAAAGATTTTACGAGAGAGGAAACTGAAATATCTGTCATATTTTCTCCGGAGTGTTATTTTCTGGCTGCCGCCTGCATCACGGAATTAGCAACTGCACCTGCGTCTGCAAGTCCGTAACCGCCCTTTTCTATGAGCACCACAAAAGCATAAGGGTGCTCCTCATCATCAAGGAATCCTGTGAACCAGGAGTTGTTTGTCCCGTCTCCCACCTCTGCTGTGCCTGATTTCCCGCACATGTGAAGACCGGGAAAACGCTCATCAGTATAGTGGTCCGTTACATTGAAGCGCATCATGTCCTTCAGAGTATCTGCGGTGGATTGTTTTATGAGCTGGACGGACTTAGGCTCAGTTCCGTCGATTATATACGGCTCAATTAATGTACCGCAGTTTGCTATCGCACTGACATATCTTAGCAGGGAAAAGGGGCAGATAAGGTCTGTCCACTGACCGATCCCTGCCCAGGCAAGCTCGGGATCGCCCATGTAACCGGTCTCAAAATTACCGGCTGCAGTTGTTATGCCGTTGAGCTCGTGCCGGTCAGTAAATCCGAATTCCTTTACATAGCGCTTCATGTTGTCCTGCCCGACTGTAACTGCGATTTGTGCGAAGGCATAGTTGCATGAATTTGAAAGAGCAGTGCGAAAATCCGTGGTCCAGTGAGGATCCACACAGGCGATCTTTACTCCTGCTATTTCACCCTCTCCTTCACAGAAGAATTTTCTGTCCCAGATATTTCCTACTGTTTCTATTGCAGCGGCTGAAGTGACCAGTTTGAAGACTGAGCCCGGGACAAATGCGGCACCGAGGCATTTGTTTATATATGTACCGGAGGGAGGATCAGGATCATAGTACAGAGGATCTGTGCTGGGTGCTGAAACCATGCAAAGGACCTCTCCTGTTTTATAATTGCAGACGAGAACACAGCCTTCCCTGTCCACACCAATTGACTCATAAGCCACACGGTTGAGATATGCATCTAGTGTGAGAGTGAATTCATAATCCTGAGAGTGTGTTGTTCCTGTGAATATGCTGTAATCCTTTATATCCTCGGTAAAAGTTGATATGAGTCCCGAACCGGTACGGCCTTCATAGTCTCCAAGAATATGGAAACAGGCTTTTCTGGTCAGCTCGTCCTCGGCATAGAAAGAGCCGGAGCGGGAGAATTCTGCAAGTAGGACGCCGTTCCTGTCATGGAGAACACCGCTTGAGCCGGAATTCAGCCTTGAAAAATAAAGTGCCCAGTCGTTACCTTTTTCAAACAGTCTTACCGTATATACCCCTGTGCCAAAAAGCACGAGAGCCAGTATGAGCAGCACGGATATTGCACGTGCTGTGAGTTTCTTCATGCCTTTTTCACCTCCGCTGTATGCGGTGCACGGTCGGCCTTGTCATCCTGGAGCCGCGGATCTTCAGGGCGTGAATACCTCTCCGCAGGCCTTACTACGAAACTTGCCTCACGGCGGTTATCCGAACCCTTTATATATGCCAGCAGCATCCAGCAGGAAATAAGTGAAGAGCCGCCTCTGGACATGAACGGGAATGTGACTCCGGTAAATGGAAGCAGATCCATAGATCCGAATACATTCAAGGCTACCTGCACCAGCATTATAGTCACAGCAGCGCACGATGCGATTGAATAGAATGCGCTCCTGCAGTGTCTGGCGCTCCTTACGGCGAATACGGCTATTGCACATATGGCAAGTATAGAGCTCATAGCAATCAGAAGCCCCTGCTCCTCGCTCACTACACCGAACACCATATCGGTGTTTGCTGCCACTATGCTCTGCAGCCAACCATTGCCGGCGCCTTTGCCGAAGAGCCCTCCTGCCGCAGCGGCGGACATGGTCCTAACCTGCTGGTAGCCTTTATCGAAGACGTCATCCCAGGCATGCCCCCACGTTGCAAAACGCGAAGCGACGTAAGGTCTTGCACTTATAGCCATTAGTCCTGCTATCACCGCGGAGGAGATGGCGAGGACAACTGTGGCGATGGAGCCGGAACGCATGAACGAGATGATAAGGAAGCA
>JAIKVS010000170.1 GCA_024685535.1 Oscillospiraceae bacterium
GGTATACCTCGTCGTAGTTTTCAAGCGAGCCTACCTTGTAATACTCCGTCAGGCTGCTTTTAAGCTCGTGGCTCAGCTCGTGGTAAGGCTGATCGCCTATGCCGAGAACGTTCACTCCGTCGTATTGCAGCTCATGGCAGAACTGCCAGTAGTTCACTGGGAAATTGGGGGAAATGAATATAACGTTTTTCATCACAGTCTCCTCTTTCCTGATATGATCTATTTCAGAAGTTCGGGTACGAAGTAAGCCACTTGCTTATGCCACCAGGGCCAGTCGTGACATACGTCATATCCCCAGTAGTCCACCCATGCGGGAATGCCTTTATCAAGGAGAACACGGTGGAGGGCCCTCGTGTCATCCGGCATCTCCCACGGACCCTGACCCACGCATATCACAGCGCGGTTTTTGCGCAGGAGCTCCATATACGGGTGATCCGACGGCATGTTGGAAAGGTAGAGCACGGGAGCGTTGAGATATACTATGTCGTCCATGTAGCCGTCAAATCCGTAGTTTATGTCGTATACGCCGCTGAGGGCGAGCAGCTCATCGAAAAGCTGCGGGAAGCGGAAGTAGAGGTTCACGGCGTGTGTGGCTCCGAGGGAGCAACCGAAGGTCATTATCCCGGGGTCGACCTGCCAGCCGTAGCCGCGGCAGTATGAGCGGATATATGGCACCACTTCGCCGGTGATGTAGCTTATCCATGCCTCGTGCCTGCGGATACGCCCGTAGGGATCCGCGTTCTTGGCGGAAAAGGTCTCTTTGTCCATGGTGTCTATCGCGAAAACGGTGGCCTGTCCGCTTTCCAGCCAGGGAGACCATGTGTCTGTGAGTTTAAAGCCCTCAAAATCGAAGAAGCGTCCGTCCTGACAGGGGATGAACAGCACTGGCTTTCCGCCGCGGCCGTATACCTTCAGCTCCATGTCTCTGCCGAGCGAGGGGCTGTACCATTTTTCGTAATGTGTTTCCATCTCAGTCCTCCGGTCTGTAAAGAAGTGCGGGTATGAAGAAAGGGATCTGTCTTTCCCAGCTGGCCTCGCAGTGGCTGCCGCCGGGTACTATGCGCGATGTGAGCTTAACTCCCTTTTTTAAAAGCAGCTCGCTGAAAAACCGGAAGCTCCGGCCAACACCGCGCCAGGCCGTCTCTCTGTCGCCCATATCCATGTAAATGACAGTGTCGTCCCTCATGTCCGCATCGCGTATCAGTTTTTCAAGCTCCCCGCGGCCGAATACCAGCGAAGGGGAGACAGCCGCTGCGCGGGAAAAAACGCTGTTGAAGCTGCACACGGCGTAGAGGCTCATGAGCCCGCCCATGGAGCTGCCGGCGATGAAAGTGTTCTCACGGTCCGGCAGGGTGGGATAAGAGCTGTCCACAAATGGCTTGAAGCTGTTTATGAACCAGTCCATCGTGAGATGACCCCGGCCCTTTATATCCCCGAACTGTTTCGAGGAAAAATCATACGGCGAATACTCGGAAAGGCGGCTGTGATCGGGAGAGCGGTTGCACTCCACTGCCGCAACCATGAGGGGAGTGCCGGTGCGGTCAAGGTATTTGCCCAGACCCCAGCTCTTGCCGTAGGTCGCGTCCTCATCGAAGAAGACATTGTGCCCGTCAAACATATACAGCACCGGGAAGCGCTGATCGCTGTACCGGGCGGCTTCGGGGATATAGATATATGCGCGTCTTGCTTCCTCGCCTGTAAGCTCCGGGAGCGTGACGTTCAGAACATCGATCATGTTTGCCTCGCTCTGAGAAATAATACACCACAGCTTAGCACGATTAAATCCAAAATGCAACGAAAGTCCGGCAGCATGCAAAGATGAAAACAGCCCGGAATGCTCCGGGCTGTTTTATCAGCAACTGTCAGGCGTAATGGTATCTGTCTTTGTTCTTTATGAACACTATGATCGTGATTATCATCACGCATATCTCACTTAAAGGCATTGCAAGCCAGATGCCGTCGCTTCCGATCAGCCTGGGCAGCAGGAGCACGGCCGAAAGCTGGAAAACGAAAAGACGCATGGCTGAGAGCATCCCGGAGAGAGGCCCGTTGTTGAGCGCCGCGAACAGGCAGGAGCCGAATATCCCCGCTCCTGCGAAGAAATATGCGATGAAATACATGCGCAATGCCCGGGTGCTAAGGGCAAGGAATCCGGCATCATACGATGCAAACAGCATCGCAAGCCATTTTGCGGATAACTCAGCCGCTCCGGCCAGCCCGACGGACAGACATATCATTATCGTGATGCTTTTTCGAAACAGACTTTTCAGTTCATCATAATCGCCCGCACCGTAATGGTAGCTGAATATCGGGGATACTCCCATCGAAAAGCCGAGGAACACTGAAATGAATATGAAGCTCACATACATGATTATCCCGTAGGCTGATACACCGTATTCTCCTATATATTTCATGAGCTGCAGGTTGAACACCATGTTGACCAGTGACATGGCCACATTTGTGATGAAGTCGGCGATACCGTTGCTGGCGGATCTCACAAGCGCTTTCGGCATGAAGCTCGTTTTGCCGAGCCTGAGCGGTGAAGTTTTATTGAAAATGAAAAACAGCAGAGGGCCTATTCCGCCTGCGCACTGCCCGGCGCAGGTAGCAGCCGCTGCGCCTTCGACGCCGAGCCCCAGCACGCCGACAAGCAGCTAGTCCAGTATCATATTGCCGACGCCGGCTGTAACTGTGAAAAGAAGTCCGAGTTTAGGCCGTTCCGCATTGATGAGAAAGCTCTGGAATGCAAACTGCAGGATGAATGCCGGCTGAGTGATAAGGAATATCCTGCCGTAGCGTATGCAGATGGGGAGGAGAGTTTCGTTTGCACCGAGCCATCCGGCAGCCCGGCTTAAAAGCAGCTGTGATATCACAGCCACGAGCAGGCCCGCTGCGATCATGGAATAAACCAGCATGGAAAATATGCGGTTTGCTCTTTCCGGCTCGCCCTGACCTCTTACAAGCGCCACCAGTGCGCTTCCGCCTACGCCGAACAGGGAGCCTATCGCTCCGAAAGCCATGCAGTAAGGAAGTATGAGATTGACGGCTGCGAAGGCGGTCTCACCGACATAATTTGATATGAAGAAGCCGTCCACTACGCCGTAGATCGATGTGAACATCATCATCGCTATCGAAGGCAGCGAGAAGCGCAGCAGCATCCTGTATCCGAAATGATCCGAAAGCTTTATTTCTGTTTTAGCCATGAATGTTATCCTGAAAAGCATAAGTTTCTGCCGGGACCGTAAAAAAACCGGATAAGCGCTTCGGATACATCCGAGCCTTATCCGGTCAATCATTCACGCAATGCCGACCTCCGGCGAGTATGCATATGATAGCATATTTAAAATCAATGTCAAGCAGGAGAGATTACTTTGCCTGATACTCCTTCCAGGATTTGTCAAGCTTGAAGGCGCTGGTTACAGCATAAACGGCGGCAAGGATGATCAGCACGCCCCGGAAATTGTGGTAGGCGATCAGCCCGATAATTACGTTGAGCGCCGCATATGCCGCAAGCAGTATAGCGCAGACTTTGCTCTGCTTGAGATGTATGAAGAGCCCGAGGACAAGAAGTATCAGGAAATCAACGACCGAGAGATAGTTGCCGGTTGCAATGCCAAAGACCAGAGTTACTCCGGCACAAAAGTAGCAAAAGATCCCGCTGGTCTTCAGAGTTCTCTTCGCAGGGGCGTTTTCGGGGAGATCAAGGAATTCCTTCTTTGTGGTCACTTTCGGGGTATATACTTCGCTGATGCTCTCATCAGCGGCATAATATGCCGGCTGCACTTCAGTGGCTTCTTCGCCGAAGGGCTGTCCGCAGGAGGTGCAGAATTTTGCGCTGTCGTCGGAATATGCTCCGCACTGTGTGCACTGTTTCATGACTGATATCCTTTCATCTTATATTTTGCAGGGAAATGCGCCGGTATTTGTTATCATTATACACTATCCCGGGCAGATTTCCATATCTTTTTCAATTCATGCCTGCCTACGGCGCTGCTCCCTTGCCGAAGCACGGGCGCTGTGTTAGAATATAACCTGATCCTGATCAGAGAGGTGTTGAAATATGAGCAAGGCAGATTCGATATTCATTCAGAACTGCCGTGATATACTGGAAAACGGCGTCTGGGATACTGACCGGGAGGTGCGTCCCCGCTGGGAGGACGGTGCCCCGGCGCATACCGTAAAGAAATTCGGTATCGTGAACCGCTACGATCTCTCCGAGGAGTTCCCGATACTGACTATCCGCCGCACATACTGGAAAAGCGCGATCGATGAGCTGCTGTGGATCTGGCAGAAAAAGAGCAACAATGTCCATGATCTGCGCACCAGAGTCTGGGATGCCTGGGCGGATGAAAACGGCTCCATCGGCAAGGCCTACGGCTACCAGCTGGGCGTGAAGCACCATTATCCGGAGGGTGATATGGACCAGGTGGACAAGGTGATCTGGGATCTGAAGAACAATCCCGCCTCCCGCCGTATCATGACCAATATCTATACCTTTGCCGACCTCAGCGAGATGGCGCTCTACCCCTGTGCCTACTCAATGACTTTCAACGTCTCCGGCAACAGGCTCAATTCGATATTGAACCAGCGCAGCCAGGACATGCTGGCTGCCAACAACTGGAATGTTGTCCAGTACGCGGTGCTCACGATGATGATGGCGCAGATATCCGGCTTCGAACCGGGAGAGTTCGTGCACGTGATCGCGGACGCGCATATTTATGACCGCCATGTCCCGCTCATTGAGGAAATAATCGCGAATGAACCGAAGCCGGCGCCGGCTTTTCATATAGACCCCGGAGTAAAGGACTTCTATGACTTCACCCGCGACAGCTTTGAAATGACCGGCTATGAGTATTCCGAGTTCAACGCAAAGATACCGGTGGCGGTCTGAGGTGCTGATATGGAAGCGATAGTTGCTGTTTATTCAGACTGGGGCATCGGCAGAAACGGCACCCAGCCCGTTGTGCTGAAGGCCGACAGGGCGCATTTCCGCGAACTGACGGCCGGTGCGGCAGTGATAGTAGGCCGCCGTACGCTCGGAGATTTTCCCGGGGGCAGGCCTCTCAAGGGCAGGCACAACATAGTGGTCACCCGTCAGCCATTGGAGATAGAGGGAGCGCAGGTGGTCCACAGCACCGAAGAGGCGCTTGCCGCCGCGCAGCAGCACGAGCGCTGCCTCGTTATAGGCGGAGCGAGCGTCTACAGGCAGTTTTTCCCCTTTCTTGACACAGTGCATATAACAAAGATCGATCTTGCACCCGAGTCCGACAGCTATTTCCCAAATCTCGATGAGCTTGAGGAATGGGAATGTGATGCAGGCAGATGGCAGGAGGAGAACGGACTCCGATACTGCTTCTGTACTTACAGGAAGCGCTGAGATATTATTAGAATAAATGCCGGG
>JAIKVS010000187.1 GCA_024685535.1 Oscillospiraceae bacterium
CTGCAAAGCAGAACTTCGCTCAAAACGCTGGAAATCAAAAAGTGTCTTCAGGTTTTTTTCCAGCATCCGATCTCCTCCTCGAGACGAAGTGCGAACCCGTAAGGATCTGCCGGATCACATTTCTCAGCTATCTCAGAAAAGTGAAGCAGCGTCTCGTGTATCCTGCCGGCAAGGCTCTCGAGCTGCTCATGCCTGTCCGCATCATCGCCGATATAGTTTTCAAGTCTGCCGCCCAGGTATGTCCCGCCTTCAGTTCCGAGGAAAAGTTCCTCAAGTTTGAGATCAAATCTCCCGAAAGCGGCGAATATGCCGGCGGCATCTGCCACGAGCTCGTCCCATATGGCATCCTTCTTATCCGGATGGAGTCTGCGGCAGATAAAATGTGTGCATTCGTGGGTTTTACGGATGATGTCTGAAAGCTTCAGCCATTCCTCATCCGGCAAACCCGCTTTTTCAGCACTTACAGCGCTGTATGGTCCCCATGAGAGCACTACCAGCGCATCTTTGAAATTCTTCCTTTCGGAAGTGAAACGGGTGAACTCCGAGTCCCAGTCGGCATCTGGCCCGTTTTCAGAAAAAAACTTTTTCTCATGCGAACGGATCTTCGTCCAGTTTATAACGCCATCGAGAATGGAGGCGCCCTGTGTTGCAGGGATATCCTTCGGGACGCACCGGTGGGCGACTATCTGGAGAAAAAGCTCAAAATCTGCTCTGTTATGCAGCGTAATAACGCTAACATTGCCTGCAGGAGTAGTTTCTTCAGTCAGCAGATCATCCTCACTGCACGTGAAATGGGAAAGCGATCTGCTTTGAGGCTGTTCACCGCATTCTACTATCTTTTTATATTCCTCAGCCCCTGCAGGTCCGGGCTCAAGATAAAGCTGCGGATATATCTCTGCAAGAGTTTTGATCGCATCCGCACCGCGGATCTCTGTTTTTTCTGCTCTGATCATACCCATAGATGCCGTTTGATTTTAATTGAACCATCCGCACCTTAAAGGTGCAGATGGTTCAGATATTTTGTCCTTTCAGGCTGCAATCAGCTGAGGACCATGTGGTTGACGAGGTTCTGGATCTCCTGTGCATTGTAGCCGGCTGCGGTGAGGGCTACGACGCGGGCCTGGCCGTTGCCGTACTTGCCGTTGATAACATCATTGGCGACCTTGACATGGCCTGCAAGGATGGAGTTTACGAGTCCCTGCACAACGATGGGATCGAGGCCGAGTGCGAGGAGGTTGTTGATACGGGTCTGGCCATTGCCATAGGTTCCTGCGATGCATGCATATGCTGCTCTCAGGGAAGCGGTCATACCGCCGGAAATAGCATCCAGTTCATCATCAGTGATTTTTTTGATTTCGTCGCTCATTTTAAAATCTCCTTTTCTTTTTTATCTTCTGACCGGCCTGACGACCGCGTCGAAGAAATATACTGTTTGAGTTTTGAACACCATAAATTATAAATCGGTTTCCGTTCTCTGTCAATTAATACGAAGGATTTTTGCCAAGGGACGCCTGTAAGTTAAAAAAATCTTATTTATTTTTCAAAATTTGGCTTCCGCTTGTATTTAAACGCTGTGTCTGCTAGAATCTGTTCATAAGAACATATGTAGATTATTGAAAGGTGATAGTTATGGGGTTGTTTAGTAAGAAAAAGAAAGAAACCAAGAAGACTCTGGAGAAACTGCCGCAGAAGAGGCTTGAAAGAAGTATGCCGCAGATCGAAGAGGAAGAGAAGGCAAAAAAAGAGAAGAGCAATTCCTCGAGAAAAGGCAAATTCTGATTTCAGTAATTAATACGAAAGAAAAGACAGTCCGGTCATCTATCAGGACTGTCTTTTATATTTTAGTATAAGTCAGGACGCATCTGAACTGTTTTCTTCGATGATACGCCGGGGGATAGTGTTTATAACATCCTCGGGCAGACCCAGGATCCCGGCAATCTGCCAGGCAGCGATCCTTACATCCTGCTTTGGTATGGCATCCCTGCCGTAGTTATAATTCCCGACTATTTCAACGGAGTATCCGTACCGCACACGGTAAAGCTGAGCTGCTGCGTTGTATACCGCCTGCCCCCTGCGCTGGTGATAAGCGGATGTAACTATCGTCATATACTTTATATTGTTTTCCTGCAGTATTCTGAGCGTGTTTTCCGCATTTTGCTGTGTGTCCGTTGCATCTTCGTCAATATAGATCCTTGAGGCGTCAATACCGCGGGTCTCAACCATATATTTCTTCATAAGGCCGGCTTCGGTGTTTTTATCGGGATTGTATGAACCTGTCGCACCGCCGGAACAGACTATTATGGAAGAAGGAAAAGAACGGGCGAGTGCCGCTGCAGCATCACAGCGCTGCTTGAGTTCTTCCTGCATCTGACCGAAATCAAGTGCATAGCCGAGGACCACTATAGCGTGCTGACGGCTGTTCGGTATCCCGGAGGAGGAAAGGTCACCGGCATTTTCACCACCATTATAAATGAACTGTTGGTAGTTCCTGTTCATATAAGTGCTCAGCCATTGTTCAGCAATTGAACTGGCCACGGAGTGATCCTTCCGGCTCACTGCCTCTATTGCATCCAGATCTTCATCTATGATCTGATCATATCCCGGATCCTGTGTTTCGAACATGTTCACAAGATCTTTCAGGAGCTTGCCGAAGTTCACGGCATTCTCCCCGGCTATGCAGATAGGGTCATTTTCATTTGGATCCGCCACTGCTTCAACAGGTTCCGGAAATGAAAAGCTTTGAACTTCATCTGCATCAGATGGGATCGCCTCAGCTATGGCTTGAGAAAGCTCTTCGCCGTCAGCAGTGCTGATCACGGGGTATGAAACTGAAGCTTCGTCTGTTAAGGCAGTATCATAAGCAGGGTCTGCTGCTCTGTAAGGACCGGAGACACCGCTGATAGCTAATAGGATTATTAAAACTGCCGAAACAGATTTTTTGGCGAACTTCATTTATTCAGAATTCCTTCTCGTAAGCTGCAATAACCGCATTCATAACAGCCGAACGGAATGCGTCCTTTTCAAGGCTGCGTACGCCCTGAATTGTACTTCCGCCGGGGGAGCACACCCTGTCTTTGAGAGCATCCGGATGTTCTCCGGTCTGCAGTATAAGCGACGCTGTTCCGATAACCATCTGTGCCGCATATTCGATAGCCTGTCTTCGCGGCAGCCCGCAGGCGACAGCGCCATCTGCAAGAGCCTCTATGAACATTGCAGCGTATGCGGGTCCGCAGCCGGTTATGCCCGTTGCAGCATCCAGCAGTCTTTCATCTATCTCTGATACAGCACCAGATGCGTCCAGCAGTTTTTTGAGGAACTCCTTATCAGCGGCAGTTACGTTTTCCATAGCGGTAAACAGCGTGATCCCGCCGCCGACTGCAACCGGGATGTTTGGCATGATACGAATGACAGGGATGCCTTCAAACAGTTTGTTAAGATAAGCGATATCCTTACCAGCCACCATGGATACTATAACGAAGCGGTCTTTTCTTGCTCTGAGCACGTCGATTATCCCTGAAACCATCTCCTCGAGCATCTGAGGCTTCACGGCTATAAAGAGCACGTCCGATTCTTTTGCGGTGAGTCTGTTCTCAGCGGTTTCTGCACCTATTTCATCAGCAAGCCTGAGAGCTTTCTCCGGGCTCCTGTTTGAGAGGAGTATTCTGTCTGCAGCTTTGCTTTTGGCAGCAGCTCGTGCAAGAGCTGAGCCCATGTTGCCAGTCCCTATGAAACCTACAGTCTTCATAACGCATTCTCCGATCATTTATTATCTGTTGATAGGATTATATCATCAGCATTAGGCACTTACAAGCACAGGGGGTAAAACTGAAGGGGTTTTTGCTGCTATGCTTGTTTTTGCATGCTCCATCTGATAAAATCATATAGTTAAATAAGAAGAGAAATTCGTGCGCTTACGGGATTATAAGGCACATGAGAGAGGAGGCAGTATGATAGACAGATTCGGCCGCAACATTACCTATCTGAGGCTTTCGGTCACTGAGCTGTGCAATCTGCGCTGCCGTTACTGCATGCCTGAAGAGGGCGTATGCAAAAAGGATCATTCTTCCATGCTCACGCAGGAGGAGACGGTCATGGCGGTGAAAGCCGCGGCTTCACTCGGTATCAAAAAGGTCCGCGTTACAGGTGGTGAGCCCCTCGTGAAACCGAATATAGTTTCGATTTGCAGAGGCATTGCCGGTATAGATGGCATAGAGGAGCTTTGCCTCACAACAAATGGTATCAGACTGCCTGAACTCGGTCATGAGCTGAAAAAAGCAGGAGTAGACAGACTGAATATCAGCCTTGATACTTTGGACGCTGATAAATACAGATATATCACCAGAAATGGTGATTTAGCTGATGCGGTCAAAGGGATAGAAACTGCTCTCAGCTGCGGTTTCGAAAAGATAAAGCTGAATGCAGTGCTCATAGGCGGCTTTAACGATGACGAGATAGCAGATCTTGCAGGGCTTACCGTCAGATATCCTCTGGATATGCGTTTTATCGAGATGATGCCTATGATGGACAGCAGGATCTTTTCTGAAGATGCCTTCATCCCGTATACTGTAGTTCTCGATAAATTGCCTGAACTTGAGCCTGTCACATCCGACGGAGGAGTTGCAAGGCTTTACCGTCTGCCGGGAGCACTGGGCAATATCGGCCTTATAAGCCCCATAAGCGCTCATTTCTGCGCTGAATGCAACAGGCTGAGGCTTACCGCTGACGGTAAGATAAGACCTTGTCTGCATAAGTGTGATGAATATCCGATTAAAGGTCTGGACTATGATGGCATGAGAGACCAGTTCAAGGCTGCAATAGAGGGAAAGCCTCAGTGGCACGGAGAGCTTTCTTATACAGCCCGAAGCGGCGCGGGCAGAAGTATGAACCGCATCGGCGGCTGAGCGGAGGATGATCTTATGAACGATTTTACGCATTTTGGTTATGATGGCAGGGCAAA
>JAIKVS010000208.1 GCA_024685535.1 Oscillospiraceae bacterium
GGCATGCCCCCACGTTGCAAAACGCGAAGCGACGTAAGGTCTTGCACTTATAGCCATTAGTCCTGCTATCACCGCGGAGGAGATGGCGAGGACAACTGTGGCGATGGAGCCGGAACGCATGAACGAGATGATAAGGAAGCATACGAAGAAGACCAGCGCCGAGCCAAAGTCACCCATAAGGGCGAGGGCTGTAACGCATATGGCCGAGAAGGCCACAAACTCATATAGGTTCTGTTTCACATAGAGCCTGTCAAGAGTTGATGCTCCGACGTATACATAGAATACCTTTACGAACTCCGAAGGCTGGAAGGAGTAGCCTGCTATGGTGAGCCAGTTTCTCGCGCCGAAAACGGAGTTGCCGGCGAATAGGTTTAACCCCAGCAGCACTAGAGCGAACATCGCGAAGGGGATCCTCATGGTGGCCGCACGCTTGAGATTTCTGAGCCACCATCCGAGGATTATGAACAGGAATACGCTGCTGATAACAAGAATGGAGTGCTTGTACATATCCTCCGGCGTGGAGGAGGCAGCAACGGAAATACCAAGTGAAGTCATGAAGAAGGCCAGAGTTTCGAGCTCGAAGCCGGACTTGTTTATCATCCTCATCGCCGTGTAGCATAACCACTGAAGGACAATTACGGAAGTAAATGCGAGGCTTATCCTGCCGGCATATTCTGCTTCGCAGCTCATCAGATGCTGCATGAGCAGAGCGCCTTGAAAGAGCGTGAGCCATATGAGAGTCACAGCGGGGAATACCCTGCTTCCCGCAACACTTCTCTTTTTCTCCAGCCTGCCTATCTTTTCCTCCTCAAGCTCGATGAAACCGAGACGCGTTCCGGCGAGGTTTATTGTGTCTCCGTCATGGACTGGGGCTCCGCCGTATCCGGCCTGTAGTTCATTTATCCACACGCCCCCCCTTGAGAAAACGTCATATACCTTCCATTGACCTTTGTCGTTTCGGCTGAGCACCGCGTGTACTCCGGATATGCCCGGAGCATATATCCTTATGTCAGCTGAGGCAGATCTGCCGATGAGGTTCTCCCAGTGATTCACAGGTATGCGTTCCTTGCCCGCTCGAATGTATGCCCATATCTCATTATCGTACTTCTCACTGAGCATCGAGCGAAGCGAGCGCTCGATTACGATAAAGGAGAAAATGACAAGAGCGTATTTAGACAGTATGAGCATATAATCCCAGAATGAAAGTACGTTCACGGTCACATCTCCTTTCCGTTTTCAGCATAAAATCATATTATTATATCACATGTCCGGAAGCATTGACAATAAACATGCCCTAAACTACAATGTGCTCATGAAAATGAGCACACGAAAACTGATATTGATACTTGCTGCTGCGACTGTTATCTGTCTCGCGGTATATTTTGCTTATGTGCTTTTGGCACCGAAGGGCGCGACAGCAGTGATATACATAGACGGCGAGGAATACAAAAGGATAGATCTTTCAACTGCCGGGAAACCGTATGAGATTACAATCGAGACGGAATTCGGCAGCAACACTGTCCTTGTCGAGCCCGGTGCCATATCTGTCTCTTCAGCCGACTGCCCGGATAAGATATGTGTCCATCAGGGAAGACTGACTCATGCGGGTGTACCGATAATATGCATGCCGCACAGGATAGTTATCCAAATCGAGGGAGACAAAGTCGATGCGTGGAGTTAAAAGGTTGGCATTGATGGCGGTGCTTACAGCGGCCGCTCTCATAATATTCACGATCGAGGCCCAGATCCCTTCGCTCGTTCCCGTGCCGGGGGTGAAGCTGGGTCTTGCCAACATTATCACGCTGGTGGCTGTATATCTGCTATCACGGAAAGAGGCAGGCCTCATTCTGCTTATGAGGATAATACTCGGCGCAGTGTTTGCAGGAAGTCCGTCAACATTCCTTTTCAGCTCTTTTGGCGGCCTGCTGGCCTGGATCGTTATGTGCTTCCTTAAGGATAGGATTGTAGAGAGCAGGATCTGGCTGATCAGTGTTTTCTCTGCTCTTGCGCACAATCTCGGGCAGATTATCGTGTGTGTTCTCGTGGTGAAAACACCGGGGATCTTCATATATCTTCCGGTGCTTATTGCATCGGGGATAATTACCGGCTCTTTCACAGGATTTGCTGCGATGTACCTTATCAGGGCTATAAGAAAAATAAAGCTTTGACTATTTATTAAAAAGAGTTATAATAAATTGGATTATGTAAATCGCTTTAATTATTTTGTATATTTATACGCGGAGGTTGTTTGATTATAATGAGCGAATGCACACATGACTGCTCCACCTGCAGCGAAAACTGCTCAGAGCGCGCTGTGGACTTCCATAAGGATCTCCATGAGGGATCTTCGGTAAAGAAGGTAATTGCTGTTGTGAGCGGCAAGGGAGGAGTTGGAAAGTCTCTGGTAACGAGTCTGCTGGCCTCTGAAATGCAGCGCCGCGGCTTCAATACTGCCATACTGGATGCTGATATAACCGGACCTTCTATCCCGAGGTCATTTGGAATAAAAGGCCATGCTACTGGAATGGGCGACTATATCCTGCCCGTTACTACAGAGACGGGTCTTCAGATAATGTCCATCAACCTTATTCTGGAGAATGAGACGGAACCTGTTGTATGGAGAGGGCCTGTTATCGCGGGGGCTGTGACTCAGTTCTGGACTGATGTGCTTTGGCAGAATGTGGACTTCATGTTTGTGGATATGCCTCCGGGAACGGGTGACGTTCCCCTTACAGTGTTCCAATCGCTTCCCGTTGATGGAATAATAATAGTGTCAACACCGCAGGACCTTGTGGGAATGATAGTCTCAAAAGCCGTTAACATGGCTAAAATGATGAATATCCCCGTGCTTGGTATCGTTGAGAACATGTCATATTTCAAATGCCCCGAATGCGGCAAGGAGATAGACGTTTTCGGCGCCAGCAAGGTAAATGCGGTCGCCGAAAGCTTCGGTATAGAACACGTTGCAAGGATCCCTGTTGATCCAAAAGTATCCGCTCTGGTAGATGCGGGATGTGTTGAATCCGTTGACGGCAGTCCTGTTTCAGCCTTTGCCGATTTTCTTGAAAAAGAGGTATGACAGATGATTCGGGTGGCAATTGCATATAATAAGAATACTGGAGAGATATTTGAGCATTTCGGTCATTGCGAGATGTTTGCCGTATATGAATATGGCGACACTTTGGATGACTGTAAAAAGAAGCTTATAGACTGCTCCGGCAGGCATGGACACAAGGACATGGCCGATTTGATGAAGGAAGAGAATGTTATGGCCGTGATGAGTGGCAACATGGGACCTGAAGCTAAAGCACTGTTGCTCAGCTACGGTATAGTCCCTGTCGCCGGTTATTGCGGCGACGCTGATACAGCTGCAGATATGCTCGTAACGGGGCAGCTTCCTCTGGCGGGTGAGGATGCTGGTAGTTGTAGCGGAGGCTGCGGAGGCTGCGGTGGTGGCTGTGGAGGCTGCCATTCAGATGATAACGGTAGCGACTGCAGCTGTGGTTGTTAAAGCAACTGAAACATTTATAAGACGATATACTGGAGGTTGGATGAATGAAAAGGAAAAGCATTTCGATCATTGCACTTCTTCTGGCACTTCTCATGCTTATAAGCACAGGCTGCGGCAAGAAGACGGAAGAGCCGCAGGTCATTAATGATGTGCCTGTTTCCAATGTACCGGTGGTACCGGTGGAGGGCGGCAATGAGGATGAATACGAACCGCTGAGCGGCGAGTTTTTCTATTCTCTTATATATGACACGGTCCTTTATGAGGGCAGCGACACATTCCGTGTGCTCAAGTATACTGATGACGGCATGTATGCATCCGTAGATGACGGCTCTGGTGCCAGAATATGCCTTTTCTACGGCGACAATGAGATGACGTATCTCTCCAAGTATGCTCCCGCTACGGAGAACGGTGTACCGGGATCCCCGGTCTTCATGGACATCGATACAGATGGAAGGCTTATCCTTATCGAAAACGTCGAGGGATATACTGAAAATGCAGACGGCACATATACCTACCATACTTCTTATTATGTAAGGAGCGTCGCCGAGGATGGCACCATGCTCACTTCCAACAAGCTTGAGGGTGTGGAATCTGTCAACATGTATGGCGGCGCAGCACTAGGCGCAGGCGGTACTGTTGCGATTGCATCAAAGAACTGCTGTACGTTCTATGATTACAGCGGAAAGAAACTGAATGAACTTAAGATCGACGGCCTGGGTGAGGACGGACTGGTCAAGCTTAAGGATGGCAGAGTAGCTGCTTATGCTGCCGATTCCAATAAGATAGTCATCGTTGATGCGCTTGCTGATGGCAAGACCGAGGAATTCTCGGTGCCGGGCACTATTTACGGCGGTGACCTTATCAGCGGAGCGGGATATTATGACCTCTGCTATACCTGCGGTACTGATTTCTATGGCTATAACATCGCCGAACAGAAGGCAGACAAGCTCTTTAACTGGATCAATGCCGGAATAGTATATGATGAACTCCAGGCCATCAGGCTAAGAGATGACGGAACTGTTTCTGCGGTTAAATACGACTGGTCATATTTCTATGATTCCTGCACTGTGAATAAGGTGGATATCAGACGCATAGCAGCCGAGACGGACACAAGGACCAAGCTTTCCATCGCAGCGACATATTCCGATTATACCCTCTGGTACAATATAATCGACTTCAACAGCATAGATCAGAATTACAAGATAGAGCTCATCGATTATTCCGTTTTTGATACTGCAGAAAACAACCGTGGAGCAGCAGAAGCACTTATGAATGATATAAAGTCAGGCAGTGCTGCGGATGTAATCTATGTTGCCCAACTCAGCCAGAGAGATATAAACGCTCTTTGCGCAAACGGTGCCTTTGAGGATCTCTATACATACCTCAAGAAGGACGACTCCGTAACAACGGAGGACCTCATGCCTGCTGTCCTGAAGGCCTGCGAATTCGACGGCAAGCTCTATTACACCGCATCCGACTTCTCTGTGCTCACCTATGCCGGTCTTTCATCCATGGTTGGAAATGAAAGCAAACTGAGCTTCAACCAGCTCAACGATGCACGAAAGCATCTCGGAGGAGCAAACCCGAGCGTGTTTTCTCTCAACTACGACCAGTTTAATGTTCTTAATGACTATCTGAAAGCTGTTAATGACTATGTAGACTTTACCGACGGCGCAGCTTTCAATAAGGACGCGTTCCTCTCCAGACTCGGCGTTGCATCACTTGCAAGCCTGAGAAAACCCAATGCTCCTGCAGATGACTTCGAGCGCGTAGGCCTTGGCCACCAGCTCCTCGTTAGAATTCAGGTGGACAATGCCTCCGAGATTGCTTCTGCCTACTCTCTGATCGGTAAACCACTTTCATTTGTCGGACTTCCCGTTGAAGAAGGCTCCGGAAACATGATCGATATCAGCAAAGGCTATGCTATAAATGCAAAAGGAGAAAACAAGGATGGTGCATGGGAGTTCATCCGTACTTTCCTGACCGAGGAATACCAGACCGGCAACGCCCTCAGGCTTCCTGTTAACAAGGCAGCCCTGCAGGCACAGGCTAAGACTCTCATAGACGCATACTATACTCCAAAGACTGGCAGCAACATTACGGCTGACAACGTACTTGATTCATTTATGAAACTCGCTGAGTCAGCCGGACGCGTTGCGTCAGATGACGAGAATATTATGCAGATAGCTAGAGAATCCTGTGCCGGGTTCTTCGCATCTTCTGATTCAGCCGGAGCTGCTGCTGACAAGTTTGGTGTAGCCATTAAAGATTACCTGAAGTAAATCTGCATGATAAACAAAAACTGATCTGCCTGTTACTGGCAGATCAGTTTTGCTGTTGAAGGTCAGGCCTTATCCGGTTACTCTGTCAAAGACCTCCTTGAGTTTTTCCTTAATAGTGTTATAACTGTGGGACGGCTTTGCCTCATAGAGTTTCTTTCCTTCATAGAAGACAGTGGGAACATTGTAGTAATCACGGCTTGCGGCAAGTTTAGGCTCAAGGCTCTCTTCTATCCATTTTATGCCGATCGCAGAATAGGCTGGGTTTTCTGCCATGAGTTCTCCAATGGCTTTTTTCGCGTTTTTGCAGTAGGGGCAATGACTGAGGTAAAACAGCTCGATCTCCTTCATGTTTCTCGTTTCTCCCTTATAAACTCACTTTATTTTTGTATACGGAATATATATGATTATAACTTTTATTGAAGAAAAAGGGAAGATATTATGGGATTCATCATACGATACGATTCACCGCTTGGGGCCATAACTCTCGCATCTGATGGATTTGCACTTACAGGCCTTTGGTTTGAAGGACAGAAATATTTCTCAGCTATGCTAACTGCAGAGTATACTGAACGGATGATCCCAGTATTTGAAAAATCCATTGAGTGGCTTGATATTTACTTCAGCGGTCGGGATCCTGGTTCCTCACCGCCACTCTGCCTCAAGGGGACGGATTTCCAAAACAAGGTCTGGAATATCCTGCTGAAAATTCCATACGGAAAGACAGTGACTTATGGACAGATTGCGGAGATAATGGTAAAGACTGGCTGTATGGTCAAGGTATCCGCACGTGCGGTGGGAGGAGCAGTGGGGCGCAATCCTGTTTCGATCATTGTTCCTTGCCACCGGGTAATAGGCGCGGACGGCAGTCTCACAGGCTATGCCGGTGGTGTTGAAAGAAAAAAGAAACTTCTTGCTTTGGAGATGAAAAGCTGTGGAATACTTTAAAAAGATAACTTTAAAGGATGGCAGGGAATGTGTCCTGAGAAATGGGACCGAAAAGGACGCGGTACCTGCTTTGGCCGTTTTTAAGCATACTCATGAACAGACGGACTGGCTGCTCACATATGCTGAGGAAAACAGCTTTACGGAGGAAAGTGAAGCTGTTTTCCTCAAAGGGAAGACAGAGAGTGAAAACGAGATAGAGATAATTGCAGATATCAGCGGCACTATCGCGGGAATGGCTGGAATTGAACAGTATGGGAAACAGGAGAAGATAAAACACAGAGCCGAATTCGGTATAAGTATAGACAGAGCATACTGGGGGCTCGGCATTGGAAGGGCGCTGACTGAAGCCTGCATAGTATGTGCTAAAACAGCTGGATACAGCCAGCTGGAGCTCTTCGTTGTGGCGGATAACAGCAGAGCAGTAAGTCTGTATGAGAGCGCGGGCTTCAAAGTGTTTGGCTGGAATCCGAGAGGCCACCGCCTGCGTTCCGGGCAGTGGCAGGAGTTGCTTTCAATGAGGATAGAGCTCGACTGAGCGCGTTCTCCCAAATTACGTAAACCTGTTGCAGCGCAATAGGTCACATCTCCTACAATATTCTGCCTTAAGGTGTATATTTTTGGACTTTATGTCAGATTGACGCTTTCTTAAGCACCATGATATAATTCAAACAGTTTCAGAGATCTCACGCGACTGACGGAGTTTTCGCGGAGCACCGCGGAGGAACGCGAGATCGTTTTTTAGCCGACCGTCTGGGCGCACTGAACTCTAAGGAGCTTAGTGCGCCCATATGTTTTTTGAATATGGAGGAAATGCATGAAGAAAGTCGGAATAGTCATGGGAAGCGACAGCGACCTGCCCGTGATCCAGAAGGCTGTTAATATCCTCAGAGAGCTCGATATCGAATATGAGGTACATGTATATTCTGCCCACAGAACGCCCATCGAGGCGCGGGAGTTTGCACTCTCGGCGCGCGAGATGGGCTTCGGCGTTATTATAGCTGCTGCGGGCATGGCAGCGCATCTCGCAGGTGCTATTGCCGCAAATACCACACTGCCTGTTATAGGCATACCCTGCAGAGGCCCCGCACTCGATGGGCTTGACGCTCTCCTGAGCACCGTTCAGATGCCGTCGGGCATTCCTGTGGCGACTGTGGGAATAAACAACGGAGCCAATTCCGCGCTGCTGGCAGCTGAGATACTGGCTGTCGAAGATGAAGTGCTTGCTGAGAGGCTCGCCACCAGGCGCGCCTCCGATACCAAAGCGGTACTTCAGAAGGACGAAGGCATAGCCGATCGTCTGTGAACAATATTGTGAGAATTTTTTGATAAGGAGAATAAAAAAATGGATCAGAAACTTGTTTACACCGGTAAGACAAAAAATGTTTATGCACTCGAAAACGGAAACTACCTCCTTAAGTTCAAGGATGACTGCACGGGCAAGGACGGAGTGTTTGATCCCGGGGAGAACTCCGTAGGCCTTACGATCGAAGGCGTAGGCGATGTCAATCTCCGCATGTCCATATACTTCTTTGAGAAGATAAACGCGGCCGGCATCCGCACTCACTTTATCAGCGCTGATCTTAAGAATACCACCATGGAAGTGCTACCGGCAAAAGTCTTCGGCAAAGGTCTTGAGGTGGTCTGCCGCAACAAGGCTGTCGGATCCTTCATCAAGCGCTATGGTGAATACATAGAAGAAGGAGCCGATCTCCCCTCATATGTAGAAATGACATTTAAAAATGATGCCAAGGGTGATCCTCTTGTCACCAAGGATGGTCTTATAGTTCTCGGTGTCATGAGTGCGGAGCAGTATGACGACATAAAGGAAATGACAAAAAAGATCACAAAGATCGTCGCAGACGAGATGGCAGATCGCGGACTTGTACTCTATGACATAAAGTTTGAATACGGCTATGACAGTGAAGGCAAGGTAATGCTGATCGATGAGATAGCCTCAGGTAACATGCGCGTATATAAAAACGGAGAGTATATCGATCCGATGACTCTCTCTGAACTCTTCTTTGCCTGATGGGAGGCTTCTTCGGCGCCGTATCAAGGCGCGACGTTGTGCTCGATGTTTTCTTCGGGACGGATTACCACAGTCATTTGGGCACCCGCAATGCGGGAATGGTCATATGGGACAGAGAGAGTGGATTCAACAGAGAGATCCACTCCATTGCAAACTCTCCCTTCAGGACAAAGTTCGAAAAAGATCTCGATACATTCAGCGGCACGAGCGGTATCGGCTGCATAAGTGACGCAGATCCTCAGCCCCTGCTTGTACGCTCCCATCTGGGACTTTATGCCATAACAACCGTGGGTCAGATTAACAATGTGGAGCAGCTGGTTTCTGAATTCTTCTCAGACCCCGGTCATCAGTTCATGGCCATGAGCTCCGGAAAAGTGAATATGACTGAGTTTGTTGCCGCACTCATAAACGAAAGCGACAATATGATCGAAGGCATCAGGAATATGCAGCGCCTCATAGACGGATCGATGACCATCCTCATCATGACTGCTGACGGTGAAATCATAGCCGCTCGGGACAGATGCGGAAGGCTGCCAGTCTTGATAGGCTATGACAGCGACGGGTACTGCGTCTCATTTGAGTCATTTGCATATCACAAGCTCGGATACAGCGATGCCTATGAACTCGGATCCGGCGAGATAGTTAAGATAAATGCAGATGGTTTTGAGACGCTCTCTCCTGCTAATGAAAAGATGAAGATCTGTGCTTTTCTCTGGACCTATTACGGATATCCGAATTCAAATTATGAGGGCAAAAACGTTGAGGTCATGCGTTACCGCAATGGTGAGATCATGGCAAGAGATGAGAGAATCAACGGTACTTTTCCGAACGTGGACTATGTTGCGGGAGTCCCTGACTCGGGACTTCCCCACGCCATAGGCTATGCGAACCACAGCGGCAGTCATTTTGCAAGGCCATTCGTCAAGTACACTCCAACATGGCCGCGGTCCTTCATGCCGACAAACCAGGGAGAGCGTGATCAGGTGGCCAAGATGAAGATGATCCCGGTCCCGGAGCTTATCGAAGGAAAGAGACTTCTCTTTGTGGATGACTCGATAGTCCGAGGCACCCAGTTGAAGGGCACTGTTGATTTCCTGTATGAGTCGGGCGCAGCGGAGGTACATATGCGCTCCGCATGCCCACCGATCATGTACGCATGTAAGTTCCTGAATTTTTCCCGCAGCAATTCAGACAGGGATCTGCTTGCAAGAAGTACTATCCTTGAACTCGAGGGCTCGGAGGGAGAGCAGCATCTCGAGGAATATGCCGATTCACGCACCGAACGGGGAAAATGTCTTCTGCACGCGATTTGCGAGAGCCTCGGCTTCGATTCACTCGGTTATCAGTCCCTTCAGGGATTGCTTGAAGCTATAGGCATAGATAAGGAAAAGATTTGCACATACTGCTGGACAGGAAAGGAGTGATCTTGGATGGACCGCTCATATTCTGCATCATACGCAGCTGCCGGAGTCGATATCGAAGCCGGCTATGAAGGCGTTAGACTCATGAAAAAGCACGTCGAGCGTACGTTTATCCCTGGTGTAGTGTCAGATATCGGAGGATTCGGAGGCCTTTTTGCGCCGGATCTTTCAGGAATGAAGCAGCCGGTATTCGTTTCCGGTACAGACGGAGTCGGCACAAAGCAGAGGATCGCCCAACTGATGGGCAGACACGATACAGTTGGCATTGACTGCGTTGCAATGTGTGTGAACGACATAATCTGCTGCGGTGCGAAGCCTCTGTTTTTCCTTGATTATATCGCGATAGGGAAGAATCTTCCGGAGAAGGTGGCGCAGCTTGTAGCAGGTGTGGCTGAGGGCTGTGTTCGGGCAGGCTGTGCATTGATCGGCGGGGAGACTGCCGAGCATCCGGGGACTATGTCTGCTGATGATTATGATCTGGCAGGCTTTTCAGTAGGCATTGTCGACCGGGAAAAGATTCTCGACAAAAACAGTGTCTGCCCCGGTGACATCATAATTGCCCTGCCATCCAGCGGTATCCACTCAAACGGATATTCTCTGGTTAGGAAGGTGTTTGATGTTGAACATACAGATCTGGGCAGAAATGTGCCTGAGCTCGGAATGAGTCTTGGTGATGCCCTGCTTATTCCCACCTGCATATATGTGAAGCCGGTCCTTAGCGCACTAGAGAATGCAAAGATACACGGCATCAGCCATATAACCGGCGGCGGCTTCTATGAGAATATCCCGCGTTCTATCCCGCAGGGCCTCTGCGCAAAGATTGAAAAGGCCGCTGTGAAAACTCCTGCAGTGTTTGAACTTATCCGGCGCAGCGGGAACATCTCGGAAAGAGATATGTTTAATACATTCAATATGGGCGTCGGCTTGAGCCTCACAGTATCGAAGAATACAGCCGATGCCGCTCTTTCCTCTCTTAAGGCTTCAGGTCTGGATGCTTATGTTATAGGCGAGATAGTGAGCGGAGAGGACAGGATATGCCTTTGCTGAGAGGAGACGCGGTAAATGGGTAAAACAAGGATAGCAGTGCTGGTTTCCGGCGGAGGCACAAATCTTCAGGCTCTTATCGATGCGCAGAATAGCGGAGTTTTAAAAAGCGGTGAGATAGTTCTCGTCCTCTCCAATAATTCCATAGCCTATGCCCTCGCCCGCGCAGAGAACGCCGGGATTGAGGCCTTGTGCATAACCAAAAAAGAATGCGGCAGCCAGGAAGCCTTTGAAGAAGCCATGCTCGCGGCTCTCAAAGAGCGGGATATAGATCTGATAGTCCTGGCGGGCTTTATGAGCATCCTGAGCGGTCATTTTGTAAAGCAGTATGAAAACAGGATAATAAACGTGCACCCCTCCCTCATTCCTTCCTTCTGCGGAAAGGGCTTCTACGGGCTCAAGGTTCATGAGGCAGCCCTTGAATACGGAGTAAAGGTTACGGGAGCTACAGTTCATTTTGTTAACGAAGTACCCGATGGTGGCCGGATCATAATGCAGAAGGCTGTCCCTGTTCTTCCCGACGATACTCCCAAATCCCTGCAGAAGCGTGTTATGGAGCGGGCGGAATGGATAATCCTGCCGGAAGCGGCCGAACTGGTCTCATCACTTATTATGCAAGACAAGGAGCTTAAGTCATGACAGATTTTCTCGAGTTTCTCAGAAACAATCCCTACCCCGGCCGCGGAATAGCCGTTGGCAATAACCGTGTTTACTACTTCATCATGGGTAGGAGCGAAAACAGCCGCAATCGCATCTTTTCGCTTACAGATGACGGGATCCGCACCGAGGCCTACGACGTATCCAAGGTCATCGACCCCAGCCTCATCATTTATAACCCCGTGCGCACCATGGGCAGCAGCCTCGTGGTGACCAATGGCAACCAGACTGATACCATATGCGAGTTCGGCGATTTTCGCGCGGCTCTTGCCACCCGTGAGTATGAGCCAGACGACCCTAACTGGACTCCCCGCATCTCCGCCATCCTCAATGCTGACGGCAGCTTTGAGCTTTCCATACTGAAGAAGGTGGCAGACCGTTGCCTCCGCTGCTATTACAGCTATGAGGGCTGCGATGAGGGGAAAGGCTTCTTTATAAGCACTTACAGAGGAAACGGCTCACCGCTCCCCAGTTTTGCCGGAGAGCCGATGGAGATAGATATGCCTGAGCCTGAAGAGGTCTGGAAGGCACTTAATGAAGATAACAAGGTATCTCTGTACACCAACGTGAACGGAGAGGTGAAACTTTTCAATAAACATCTGGGAGACTGAAAAATGAAGGAATTCGAACTCAAATATGGCTGCAATCCCAACCAGAAGCCAGCAAAGATCTATATGAAGGACGGCTCCGACCTGCCACTTACGGTCCTCAATGGCCGTCCCGGCTACATAAACTTCCTGGATGCCTTCAACTCCTGGCAGCTCGTCAAGGAACTCAGGGAAGCCACTGGACTGCCATCAGCGGCTTCGTTCAAGCATGTCTCTCCTGCCGGAGCGGCAGTAGGCCTGCCTCTCAGCGACGTTGACAGGAAGATCTATTTTGTTGCTGAAGATGCGGAACTTTCTCCGATAGCCTGTGCCTATATTCGTGCCCGCGGCGCTGACAGACTCTGCTCCTACGGTGACTGGGCAGCGCTCAGTGAAGTCTGCGATGCAGCTACCGCCGCATACCTCAAGGAAGAGGTGTCAGATGGTATCATCGCTCCGGGCTATACCGACGAAGCTCTCGAGATACTCAGGACCAAGAAGAAAGGCAACTACAATGTTGTTCAGATAGATCCCGCATATACTGCCGCAAAGCAGGAGTGCAAGGACGTATTTGGCATTACTTTCGAGCAGGGCCACAATGACTTCAAAATCGATGAAAGCCTTCTGCAGAATATCGTAACGGCGAACAAAGAGCTGCCTCCACAGGCGAAGATAGATATGATAGTCTCCCTCATCACCCTTAAATATACCCAGTCAAACTCTGTCTGTTATGTTAAGGACGGACAGGCAATAGGCGTAGGCGCAGGTCAGCAGAGCCGCATCCATTGCACCCGCCTTGCAGGCTCAAAGGCGGATAACTGGTATCTCCGCCAGAACCCCAAGGTGCTTGGCCTCCAGTTCGTAGAAGGCCTCAAGCGCGCCGAGAGGGACAATGCCATTGATGTATACATGTCCGAAGAATACGACGACGTGCTCCGCGAGGGTACATGGCAGACCATCTTCAAGGTGAAGCCTGAGGTGCTCACTGCTGAGGAGAAAAAGGTCTGGATCGCCACTCAGAGCGGCGTTACCTGCGGTTCTGATGCTTTCTTCCCCTTCGGTGATAACGTTGAGCGCGCAAAAAAGTCCGGAGTGCAGTACATTGCCGAGCCAGGCGGCTCCATCCGTGATGACAATGTTATCGAGACTGCCGACAGATACGGCATGGTAATGGCATTTACGGGCATGCGCCTGTTCCATCATTGATCGGAGAGACGCATGAAACTTATGGTGATAGGCAGCGGCGGACGTGAGCACGCCGTTATCCGCAAGCTGAAGGAAAACCCGAAAGTAAAGCAGATCTTTGCCCTGCCCGGAAACGGCGGCATGAAAAATGATGCCGTCTGCGTTGATATCGGCGCAAAGGACATTCCGAAGATAGTCGACTTCGCTGCTAAGGAGAAGATAGACTATGCCGTGGTCACACCCGATGATCCTCTGGTTCTTGGCTGCGTGGACGCACTGGAGGGGAAGGGGATACCCTGCTTCGGCCCACGCTCTGAGGCAGCTGTAATAGAGGGCAGCAAGATATTCTCAAAGCAACTCATGAAGAAATACGGCATCCCCACCGCTCGCTTCGAATGTTTCGACAACTGCGACGATGCGCTGGAATACCTGAAAACGGCACCCATTCCCACCGTCGTAAAGGCGGACGGCCTTGCTCTCGGAAAAGGCGTTATAATTGCCCAGACCCGAGATGAGGCTGAGGAGGCCGTCCGGGAAATGATGCGCGGCGGCAAATTCGGCAAGAGCGGCGAAAGAGTAGTCATAGAAGAGTTCCTTGAAGGCCCTGAAGTCTCTGTTCTCGCCTTTACCGACGGCACTTCCCTCAAGCCTATGGTGTCGTCCATGGACCACAAGCGAGCCGGGGACAACGATACCGGTCTCAATACCGGCGGCATGGGTACAGTGGCACCGAATCCCTATTATACGAAGGCAGTTGCGGATCGCTGCATGAAGGAGATATTCCTGCCTACAATGGCCGCAATGAACGCCGAGGGCAGAAAATTCAAGGGTTGCCTTTATTTCGGCCTCATGATAACGAAAGACGGCCCCAAGGTGATAGAGTATAACTGCCGTTTCGGAGATCCAGAGACTCAGGTTGTGCTTCCGCTCCTGGAAAGCGACCTGCTGGATATCATGATGGCCGTTACGGAAGAGAAACTTGCCGATACTGAAGTGAAGTTCTCCGATAAATACGCCTGCTGTGTGATAAAGGCGTCAAAGGGTTATCCGGAGCACTATGAAAAAGGCTTCCCGCTGGAGATACCGAAACCAGTGCGTGATAAGGTCTATGTTGCCGGCGCAGCGCTGAAATTCGGCACCTTAGTCACCAACGGCGGAAGAGTTGTAGGCTGCACAGCCGTGGCAGACACTCTCCCCGAGGCGATAGAGAAAGCCTATAAGATCGCCGATCAGGTGCATTTTGATAACGCATTCTGCCGCAGAGACATAGGAAAGAGAGCCCTGCAGGCTCTTGAAAATGCCTGAAGATAAGCATAAGGTTACATAATATGGTTTACAGAATATTTGTTGAAAAAAGACCCGGACTGGATAACGAGGCGAAGGCGCTTTTGAACGATGCGCGTTCTCTTTTGGGCGTTTCAGACCTTGAGCGGGTAAGGCTGTTCAATCGATACGATGCCGAGAACATCAGCGCCGAGCTCTTTGACTATGCCATCGGTGCTGTTTTCTCCGAGCCGCAGGTGGATATGACCTGCGCTGAGCCGGATCTGAGCGGCGCACAGGTATTTGCAGTTGAATATCTGCCCGGCCAGTTCGACCAGCGTGCCGATTCCGCTGCACAGTGCATCCAGATAATCTCCCGTGGCGAGCGCCCCCTGGTTCGTTCGGCAAAGCTCTATGCGCTTTACGGGAACGTGAGCGCGGAGGAGCTTGCACAGATAAAAAAATACGTTATCAACGCAGTGGAGGCGAGGGAGGCATCTCTCGATAAGCCCGAAACGCTGAAGATCGATTATATTGTCCCTAAAAAGGTGGAGACACTTGAGGGCTTCACAGCCCTCGATAAGGAAGGCATAGCTAAGCTCGTTTCCGATATGGGCCTTGCCATGGATGCGGACGATGCAGCTTTCTGCCAGGATTATTTCCGCTCTGAAAAGCGCGACCCGACGATCACTGAGATCCGGGTGCTTGATACCTACTGGTCTGATCATTGCCGCCATACCACCTTCAATACGGTGATAGATGATGTAAGCTTCGAGGATGAGCTGCTGCAGAAGACCTATGAGGACTATCTGGCTGTACGCAGCGAGCTGGGCAGAAAAAAGCCCGTGTCTCTCATGGATATGGCCACAATTGCGGTTAAGCATCTTCGCACGGAAGGCCTGTTGGATAAGCTTGATGAGAGCGACGAAATAAACGCCTGTACCGTGAAGATAAACGTTGAGATAGACGGTAGGACCGAGCCCTGGCTCCTGCTTTTCAAGAACGAGACCCATAACCATCCCACAGAGATAGAACCCTTCGGCGGTGCTGCCACCTGCATAGGCGGAGCTATCCGTGATCCGCTCTCCGGCCGCGCCTATGTTTACGGCGCGATGCGCGTTACCGGCGCGGCTGATCCCACAGTTCCGGTCAGCGAGACAATCCCCGGCAAGCTTCCACAGCGCAAGCTCGTTACTACCGCTGCTGCGGGCTATTCCTCCTACGGCAACCAGATAGGACTTGCCACCGGCATAGTGAGTGAGCTCTATCATCCCGGCTATGCAGCGAAGAGGATGGAGATTGGTGCAGTAATAGCTGCGGCTCCTCAGGCCAACGTACGCAGGGAGACTCCCCAGCCGGGAGATGTTGTTATCCTCCTCGGAGGCAGTACCGGGCGCGACGGCATAGGCGGAGCCACAGGCTCGTCTAAAGCGCATAACGTCCGCTCAGTGGAGACATGCGGCGCAGAGGTCCAGAAGGGCAATGCTCCCGAGGAGCGCAAGCTACAGCGCCTTTTCAGGAATGCTGAAGCCAGCCGCATGATAAAGCGCTGCAATGATTTCGGCGCGGGCGGCGTTTCCGTGGCCATAGGCGAGCTTGCCGACGGCCTTGATATAGACCTGAACGCCGTCCCGAGGAAATATGAAGGCCTCGATGGAACTGAACTTGCAATAAGTGAGAGCCAGGAGCGCATGGCGGTTGTTGTTGCGGCTGAGGATGCCGGAAGCTTCCTCGCCCTTGCAGCCCGCGAGAACCTTCAGGCATGTCCAGTGGCAGTTGTGAAGGCAGACCCGAGACTGACCATGCGCTGGAACGGTCAGAACATAGTTGATATATCCAGAGACTTCCTCGATACCAACGGCGTCAGCAAGCATATAAGCGTGAAGTGTGCCGCTCCCGGAGATTTCAGCCGCAAAGCTGAAGGCAGCTTCACTGAAAGCTTCAGAAGGCTTGCAGGAGATCTTAACTGCTGTTCCGGACGCGGCCTCAGTGAGCGTTTTGATTCTACGATCGGCGCTGGAACAGTACTTATGCCATTCGGCGGCAAATATCAGCTTACGCCGATACAGGCAATGGTACAGAAGATCTCCCTTGAAAAAGGACATACGGATGACTGCTCGCTTATGGCCTGGGGATTTAACCCGTTTATAAGTGAGAAAAGTCCGTATCACGGTGCATATCTTGCGGTTGTGGAATCTGTCTGCAGACTTATTTCCACAGGTGCAGACTTCAGCGATATTTACCTGAGTTTTCAGGAGTATTTCGAACGTCTGGGGAAAGACAGCTCACGCTGGGGCAAGCCTCTTGCTGCTCTCCTCGGAGCATTCCGTGCGCAGATGGAGCTGGGGATCGGAGCCATAGGCGGAAAGGATTCCATGAGCGGTTCATTTGAAGATCTGGATGTACCGCCTACGCTCGTCTCCTTTGCCGTTACGACCGGGAAAACGGGGCACATAGTGTCTCCTGAATTCAAATCTGCCGGACACAGCCTCGTCCGGATCGCCCCGGAATATGGTCCGGATGGTCTCCCTGTAGCAGCATCTCTGATCGATGTTTTCACACGCGTAACTGCCATGCTTCGCATGGGTCTGGCTGTGAGCTGCTGGACTCCGGGCTACGGCGGGATAGCGGAGGCCGTAATGAAGATGGCCTTCGGAAACGGGTTTGGATTCTGTTTTGCAGATGATGTAGATACAGATAAGCTCTTTGTCTATGATTATGGCTCTTTCCTGTTGGAGACCACTGACGCTTCTGCTGGAGAACTTATCGGTACGATCACGGACGATGGAAAGATGATCCTTCGCGGCGAGGAGATAGCTTTGAGCGAGCTGCTTGCAGTATACGAAAACAGGCTCGAGCGTGTATACAGCTGCAATATCCCCAATGTCGAAGGACCGATGGAAAACTTCTGCTTCAGGGCTTCGGATCGTATTGCTCCTGCAGTAAAGTCAGCGCGGCCACGTGTACTTATACCTGTTTTCCCTGGTACCAACTGCGAATATGACAGTGCTGCAGCCGTAAGGGAAGCAGGAGCAGAGCCTGAGATAATAGTCATTAATAATCTCTCTGCTGAAGGAATAGAGCGCAGCACAGAGTCGTTTGCAGAAAGGCTTCGGGATTCTCAGATGATATTCATCCCGGGTGGTTTTTCCGGCGGGGATGAACCTGATGGGTCCGGCAAGTTCATAACGGCATTCTTCCGCAGTGAAGCAGTTAGAGAAGGTGTCTCATATCTTCTCGACAGACGCGACGGGCTTATCTGCGGCATCTGCAACGGCTTCCAGGCGCTTATAAAACTGGGGCTCGTGCCTTACGGGAAGATAATCGATCCGGACAAAAACAGTCCTACCCTTACATTCAATACTATCGGCCGTCACCAGTCTCGTATAGTGCGCACGCGTGTCGTTTCAGACAAATCCCCGTGGCTTTCTCTGGCTGGCGTTGGTGAGATTTATTCTGTCCCCATATCTCACGGCGAGGGCAGGTTCCTTGCGAGCGAGAAACTCATCCGTGACCTTGCGGCAAACGGACAGATAGCTACACAGTATGTGGATCTTGAGGAGAATGCCAGCAGTGATGTTCATTTCAACCCGAACGGTTCCGCATTCGCTATAGAGGGGATAACATCACCCGACGGCAGAGTCTTCGGCAAGATGGGCCATGCCGAGCGTATCGGAGCGGGTCTATACCGCAATGTTCCAGGCAATTATGATATCCGCATGTTCGAATCAGCGGTGAAATATTTTAAGTGAGGTGCAGCATGGAGTATAAAAGCGATATCCAGATAGCGCAGGAAACTGAACTCAGACCCATCGGTGAGATAGCCGAGCGCGCAGGAATAGATGAGAAGTATCTTGAGCTCTACGGCCGTTATAAAGCCAAGGTGGATCCCATAATCCTGAAGGAGAGTGACCGCCCCAAAGGAAAGCTTGTCCTTGTCACGGCCATAACCCCCACCCC
>JAIKVS010000216.1 GCA_024685535.1 Oscillospiraceae bacterium
AAAACGCAGAAGTGAGTTCATCTCCAACATTTCACACGAACTGCGCACTCCTATGACCACAATTGGCGGATTTGCAGACGGACTGCTCGACGGCACCATTCCTGAAGAGGACAGTGTAAAATATCTCACGGCAATAAGAGACGAAACAGATCGCCTCAGCAGACTTGTAAGAAACATGCTGGATGCGAGCAGGGCTGCCGCGAAGCAGGACAGCACCCATAAGCGAACTGATTTCGACCTTACGGAACTGATCGTTCAGACCATGCTCAGTTTTGAAACAAGGGCCACAGCGAAAAACCTGGATGTTGACCCGCAACTTCCGGATGACCGGATAATGGTAAGAGCTGACAAGGATGCTATCACCAGAGTCATATACAACCTTATTGATAATGCCGTGAAATTTGCCAACAAAGGCAGCTGCATAACCATAAGGCTGTATAAAGATGATGAAAAGGCATATGTTGCGATAAAGGATGAGGGCGAGACCATACCTCCGGATGATCTTCCGTATATTTTCGACAGATTCCATAAGTCTGACAGATCCCGGAGCATAGACAAGGACGGAGTCGGTCTTGGACTGTATCTTGTTAAACAGATCATAAATGAACATGATCAGGACATTGCAGTGCGCAGTGAGAACGGAACAACTGAGTTTGCCTTCACGCTTGCACTTGCAAAATAACCAGCATTTAAGAGGAATTTATTATGAACGATAAATCAGGGTGGTATGAACCTTTTGACCGGGCAGGTCAGGCAGAGAGTGCTGTTAATGCCGTCCCTGCCGCCGGCGGCCAAACAGCTGTCACCGCAGGCAGAAAAACATCTTCCAAATCCCGCGGTATATGGATGGTAATACTTATAGTGCTGCTGGTTGCAGCACTGATAGTCCTAAGCTCAATCATCTTCAGAAAGATCTCAGGCAGTAAGATCGATCTGACCATCGACAACAACGGTGATGTTTCATCTTTTTCTTTCGGCGGCTCTGATGACGGATTTGGTATACTCCCCTTTGACGTTCCGGACAGCGGCAGCGAGACTCCGGCTGACGAATTTCCTGAAAGCAAGGATGATTTCTTCAGTTCTTTCTTCACTCCCGCTGAAAGCTACGACGTGAATATCGGAGCAGATACTTATGAGGGAAAACTGGATCAGAGACTGGAATTGTCTGAAAACGGAACTAAGCTTCTGACTCTTCAGGAGCTCTACGCTAAATGCAGCCCCTCGGTCGTCACCATAATTACATACCAGAATAAACTCACCGAGTTTGGTATGGGGACCGGTATTATAATATCATCCGACGGTCTGATCATGACGAATACACATGTTATAGACGACTGTGACAGGATAACAGTCAAGCTTTCCAATGACGATCTGTATGAGGCGCTTCTTGTAGGCGCTGACGCAAGCAGCGACATAGCCATCCTGAAGATAGATGCAAGTTCCCTTCCGGTCGCTGAATTCGGAAGCAGTGATACTCTCCAAGTCGGAGAAGAGGTTGCCGCCATAGGCAATCCACTCAGCGAGAGTTTCCGTTCCACGCTGACCAACGGCATAATCTCCGGCATCGACAGAGGCGTGAACTATAACGGGAGAACAATGACGGTCCTGCAGACCAATACAGCCCTCAATAACGGAAACTCTGGCGGACCTCTGTATAACATGTACGGCAAGGTCATCGGTGTCACCAATATGAAGATGGCTTCCAGCGTCTACTCAAGCGTTGAAGGTATCGGTTTTGCCATTCCGTCAAACAACGCTATCAGCATCGCTAACGCACTCATCGCAAACGGCGAGGTCAGAGGCAGAACGTCTATTGGCATAACAGTCGGTGCTGTTCCGGATAACGCCGCAGAGCAATACAAGATACCGTTCGGCCTTTATGTTACAGATGTTACGGCAGGCTCAGACGCTGAAGCAAAGGGTATTCTCCCCGGCGATATAATAACTCATGTAAACGGCAAAGAAGTCCGCACCACTCAGGATATCCTGGATGCAAAGGAAGGTCTTCTTGTCGGAGATTCCATGATATTCACGATATACCGTGACGACACCGGAAAAACCTTTGATGTTGAAGTTGTTCTGATGGACACTCTTGATGTTTACGGTTGATAATCAGAAATAAAAAAGGACGGGATCCTTTCCGGATCCCGTCCTTTTTATTCATCAGTCACTATGTTTTTTACAATATTCTTGCATATCTCAAGGTCTTCGGCTGTTATATGCTCATATGGACCGTGCGCTGCATAGCCGCCGGTTGAAAGATTGGGACAGATAAGCCCTCTGAACGAGAGCTGTGATCCGTCGGTGCCTCCTCTTATCGGCCTTATTACAGGTTTGGCTCCGGCTTTGAATACAGCCCTCTCAGCCCGCTCCATTATTTCCGGTTTTGTTTTTACCAGTTCTGCCATGTTACGGTACTGATCAGTGATCGTGAGCTTCATCGTTCCGGCGCCGTATTTTTCGTTAATAAGCTTTTCTATAAGTCTCAGAGTATTCTTTCGCTGCTCCAGAAAAACAGCGTCATGATCTCTGACAATGTAGCTCAGATTTGCTTTCTCCACAGTCCCGCTCATCTCCATCAGATGGTAGAAACCCTCGTAGTTTTCGGTTTTCTCCGGAGCTTCACCTGCTGGCAGCATTGAATTTATCTCCATCGCTACAATATTGGCATTTATCATCTTTCCCTTTGCCGAACCCGGATGGATGTTGAAACCATTTACCTCTATCTTTGCAGATGCCGCATTGAATGTTTCGAAGTTCAGCTCACCCGGAGCACCGCCGTCTACTGTATAACCGAAATCCGCCGAGACCCTATCCAGATCCATCAGGGAAGCACCGTGGCCTATCTCCTCATCAGGGCTGAAACATACTGCTATTCTGCCATGAGGTATCCCCTCTTTTATTATCTCCTCACAAGCCTGCATGATCTCTGCCACTCCGGCTTTGTCATCAGCTCCGAGTACGGTCGTTCCATCCGTGGTGATAAGAGTCCTGCCGCGGAATTCTCTGAGGTGAGGAAAGCTTTCCGGAGAAAGAGTTCTTCCAGAGCTGCCAAGGGCAACTTCTCCCCCGTCATAATCCCTGATCACCTGCGGTGCAACGCCTTCCCCCGGGAAATCCGGTATAGTGTCCAGATGAGCATTAAGTGCAATGCCGGGCGCGCTCTCATGCCCGGCCGTTGCGGCAAGATCCGCATAAACATAGGCGTGCTCATCAACATATACATTCTGCATCCCCATGTCCTCAAGTTCCCCGGCTAGCAATCTGCTAAGATCGAACTGACAGGATGTTGATGGAACAGTATCCGAGTCCTCCGAGCAGGCGGTATTCACC
>JAIKVS010000217.1 GCA_024685535.1 Oscillospiraceae bacterium
AGAAGAAGATCCTATAAGGTCAACACAGTCAGTTTCAAGCAGGAATCGGAGCGGATCCGCAGGGAACAGCAGAGCAATCTATATACCCACAAGTGCGCCGTATGCGGCCGCACCGACGCCGACCATCCGGAGCTTGAATTCAGGTTCTGCTCCAAGTGTGCCGGTTATCACTGTTTCTGCCAGGACCATATAAACAACCATATCCACTTTACAGAGTGAATAACCAGATCAGGAAGTAAGCGAAAATGCCATCTAAGCACGCACGTCAATACGACAGATCGAACAATAATAACATGCACGGGGAGGACCGCAGTGTTTCACGCCAGAATGGATACCGCTCTCCGGCACCGGGTTCAAGAAACTTAAATTCGGAGCACAGCGCCGCGAAAGCAAGGCCGGCGCCTTCGCCAATGCCCGTAAAGCGGAAAAAAGCAAAGAAAGGCGAGAGCGTCTTTTCAAATATACTGAGGCTTGCAGGCGTGCTTCTTCTGCTGTTCCTCGTAATGATGCTGTCGATCATAGTTATAAAGGATTACCGGAGCAGAAAAGATACTCAGTCGGGTTACAGCGAATATATCTCATCTATAACGCCCTCTGGATCTTCCACAGTAAATGCGGAGCCTGTCGCTGCTGACAGCGGCATGGAGCAGACAGATACAGGAACGGTGCCTGTTGAGACCGGCGCTGAACCCGAACCTGTTCCCGAATATGTGTTCGAGCCGCGGGCGATAGACAGCACTGAGCCGTCAGTATTCATCGATTTTACAGGTATTCAGGTAAACAACACCGAGCTTGAAAGTATTTCAGACTACAGCAGCCCTTATGATCCGATCAGCTTTGAAAAAGGAAAGGAATATACGGGCGTAAAGGGTATTGTTACCTTCCGCGGCGATAATTTCCGATCCGGCGCGTCATACGGAGTTACACAGACTCTAACGAACAAAAAGTTCGGCTCCGGATGGGAGATTTCCACCGGTACACTGCAGGACTATAACGGCAACGTGTGGACCGGCAGCGGCTGGACGGGACAGCCCCTTGTAGCCAGATGGCCGAAGTCCACAAGGTCGATAATGACCTCCATGTATGACTGGGCACGAGAACAGGATGATCTGGTGGAAGTCATCTACGCCACTATGGACGGCAAGGTGTATTTTCTTGAAATGTCCACAGGCAAGGCGACGCGCAAGCCTTTGAACATGGGGATAACCTATAAGGGTGGCGGAGCTCTTGATCCGCGTGGCTATCCTATACTCTATCTCGGCGGCGGCGTCAGGAATATGGATGGACGCTGCAACGTTTCCATTGTAAACCTCATAGACTGCACCGTTATGTATAAATTCGGCGACGGCGACCCCTATGCTCTCCGCGATTGGCGTATGTTCGACTCCTCTGCCATAGTGGATGCCGAGACAGATCAGCTTATACAGCCGGGTGAGAACGGATTGGTTTACATAATTCATTTAAACACTCAGTACGATGAAGCGGCAGGTACGCTCTCTATAGATCCGGACAACGTTGTCAAATGGAGATATCATAACAGACGCTGGACTGGAAATGCTAATACTCCGGGCAAGTACTGGCTGGGAATGGAATCAAGCTGTGTAGCCTACGGAGGATATCTTTTCCTCAACGATAACGGAGGACTCTTGATGTGTCTCGATCTGAACACTCTCGAACTCGTATGGGTGCAGGATATCCTGGATGACTCTAACTGTTCCCCGGTGCTCGATCTGGAAAACGGGCATCCGTATCTCTACGTAAGTACATCGTATCACTATGGATGGAGAAGCTCCGGCAAGGAGACAGTTCCCGTATGGAAGATTGATGCGGAAACAGGCGAGATAGTTTGGAGAGTGGACTTTACATGCTATTCTGAAAGCGGTGTATCCGGAGGCGTTCAGGGTACTCCCGCCATTGACGATACCAGCATATATGTCCCTGTAGCGCGTACCGGCAACAATGCAAATTCAGGTCTGCTGATTTCTCTCGATAAGAAGACGGGCGAGACCAACTGGGAATATCGCACCAACATATACAGTTGGGGTTCTCCCATACGTTTCAACGACACATCAGGCGGAAAATACCTCATATATAACACCGGATACAGCGGAACCGGCTATGTCTATATAATTAATGCCATGACCGGAGATGTTTACGACAGCCGCGATCTCAGAGGAAATGTCGAAGCATCCGGTGTCGTGTTCGAAAACTGGCTCATTATTGGCCACCGTTCATGCAGGATATTCGGAATCCCGCTCACCTGATCATTACGGCTTTAATACCGGGCAGGCTGAAAACAGTCTGCCCGGTTCTTTTTTTATAACAAAACACAGTATTATCCTAATATACATGTTTGACAATAATAGCCGCAGATAGTATTATATTTTTACTGACTTCTTTAATTAATTAAGGAACAGATAAAAGGAGAGCAATCATGTACAAAGTAGTTAAAAAGCGTTTTCTCAACGACGCGAAAACTATCTGCCTCTTCGAGATCGATGCTCCGCTGATCGCACGCCATGCTCAGGCCGGTCAGTTCGTGATCTTCCGTCTTGACGAACAGGGTGAGCGCGTTCCGGTATCAGTCGCTGGATACGACAGGGAAAAAGGCACTGTAACTGTTATGGTCCAGGCTGCCGGCCGTACGACCAGGATGCTCCACACTGTTGAAGAAGGCGATTTCATCACCGATATCGTCGGGCCTCTCGGGAAAGCCACGGAGATGGAAGGTCTCAGCAAGGTCTGTGTCGTCGGCGGAGGCGTCGGATGCGCAATTGCCTACCCGATAGCAAAGGAAATGCACGAGAAGGGAATAGATGTTACCTTTATTGCCGGTTTCCGCAGTGCCGACATCGTTATCCTCAAGGAAGAGCTAGCCGCTGCTTCTGACAAGCTTATCATCTGCACGGATGATGGTACATACGGACCTAAAGGCTTCACCACCCAGTTTCTCAAGGAGGAGATCGAAGCCAACATCGCCGAAGGTAAACCCCAGTTCGACAGGGTAATTGCCATCGGACCGGACATCATGATGAAGTTCCTTGCTGATGTAACAAGACCTTACGGCATTAAGACCATAATCTCTCTCGACCCGATAATGGTCGACGGGACAGGCATGTGCGGCGGATGCCGCGTTATAGTTGGCGGCGAGACAAAATTCGCCTGTGTTGACGGACCGGACTTCGATGCGCATGAAGTGGATTTTGATACGCTCCTCAAGCGCGCAGCTTTCTACAAGGATGAGCAGGACGAGGCTGCAAAGCACATCTGCAGAATGACAGGAGGTAAGCGCAATGCCTAACATGAGAATGGACAAAAACCCGATGCCTGAGCAGGATCCGCAGGTCAGGGTAACAAATTTTGACGAGGTTGCTCTCGGTTATTCGAAGGAAGCGGCAATGGATGAGGCTGCCAGATGCCTCAACTGCAAGAACCCCCAGTGCCGCACAGGCTGCCCCGTAAGCGTCAGGATCCCTGAGTTCATAGAGAAGGTGGCAGCCGGAGATTTCGACGCTGCATATGAGATAATCACCTCCACGAACTCTCTCCCGGCTGTCTGTGGCCGCGTGTGCCCGCAGGAAAAGCAGTGTGAATCAAAATGCGTAAGAGGAATGAAAGGCCAGAGCGTCGGGATAGGCCGCCTCGAGCGTTTCGTCGCAGACTACCACATGAACAAGGCAGACAAGGCAGCTCCTGCGGTTCCCGAAAGCAATGGACATCGTGTTGCTGTTATAGGCTCCGGCCCTGCCGGACTTACATGCGCAGGTGACCTCCGTAAAATGGGTTACGATGTGGATATCTACGAAGCATTCCATAAATCCGGCGGTGTTCTGGTATACGGCATACCTCAGTTCCGTCTTCCGAAAGAGATAGTCGCAGCTGAGATAGATAATCTCAAGGCTATGGGCGTTAAGATAATAAACAACGCTATTATCGGGAAATCGATAACCGTGGACGAGCTTTTTGAGGACGGTTACGAGGCAATATTCATAGGCTCAGGCGCGGGGCTTCCCCAGTTCCTGCACATCCCAGGTGAAAATTATCTCGGAGTGTATTCAGCCAACGAGATCCTGACGCGTACAAACCTCATGAAGGCTTACCGCGATGATTACGATACGCCCATAAAGAAGTTTAATCGCGTTGCAGTAGTCGGAGCCGGAAATGTGGCAATGGATGCATCCCGTGTGGCAAAGCGTCTCGGAGCGGAGCATGTTTATATCTGCTACCGCCGTGGCAGAGATGAGCTTCCAGCCCGTCTCGAGGAAGTTGAGCACGCCGAGGCTGAAGGCATCGAATTTAACCTGCTTAATAATCCATGCGCCATCCATGCCGATGAAAGCGGGCATGTATGCGGGATAGAGATGATACGTCAGGAGCTGGGTGAGCCTGATGAAAAGGGCAGACGCAGTCCTGTCGCGATCCCCGGTAGCAACTGGGTGCTGGATGTGGATACTGTGATTATTGCCATAGGCACCAGCCCGAACCCGCTGATCCGCAATACAACCGGAGGCCTGACCTTTACCCGCAAAGGCGGCATTGAGGCTGATGAGAACGGTGCTACCGCCCGCGAAGGCGTATTTGCCGGAGGCGATGCAGTCACCGGTTCTGCAACGGTAATTCTTGCAATGGGAGCC
>JAIKVS010000007.1 GCA_024685535.1 Oscillospiraceae bacterium
GCCAGCGGCATGATCAAGGTTATGACCAACCATGCCATAGAGCTCGGCTGCGAGATCTGCTATGAGACTCCTGTATATGACCTCATAGTCGAAGACGGTAAGGTCTGCGGCGTTCTTGCAAAGGACAAGACCGGTGAAGAGATCGAATGCAGAGCCAAGGCAGTCGTCGTTGCAACGGGCGGATTCGGAAGCAGCGCCGAAATGATCAAGTCCGAACTCGGTCTCAACCTCGGTGTCGATCAGATGACCTTTATGGTTCCCGGCGTTGTAGGCGACGGTCTCCGCATGATGTGGAAAGCCGGTGCTCAGAAATACGGAATGAACATGGAAGTGGCAGGTGGAACGCTTGCCGGTGAGTACTCTTCGACCGGTCTTGCCTTCACACAGGCTGACCTTCTCGTCAACAGGGACGGAATCCGTTTCATGGCTGAATCGGATGCAATGAACTCCACCTTCTTCGGCAACGCTATTGCCGACCAGCCGGGCAGAGTCGCATATTCCATCATCGACGGTTCCATTGCAAAACGCTATCAGAAATCCGGTTATCCCCACATCAGCATTGTTCATGACATTGCGTCGCATGTCAATATCATGGCTGATCTCAAAGCTGCAGAAGAAGACAAATGCCCGACGATATGGCATGCCGACACAATAGAAGAGCTGGCCGAGATGATCGGTATCGATCCCGAAGTCCTCGCAAATACCGTTGACGAATATAACGACTTCTGTGATCAGGGTTATGACGAGCTGTTTGCCAAAGACCGTCAGGATCTCCGTCCGCTCACAGGCAAAGGCGGCTTCTATGCCTGCGAATGCCGTCCCGGTGCATACGGCACCATTGGCGGCGTGAAAGTTAACGACAAGATGCAGGTGTTCGATAATGACTGCAGGCCTATCCCAGGCCTTTACAGCGCAGGTACTGATGCAAATACCATTTATGGCGACAGCTACAACTTTAAGCTTCCCGGAAACTCTATGGGCTTTGCCGTCAATTCCGGACGTCTCGCAGGTGACGGTATAGAAGATTATCTGGACTCCCTCGACTGACAAGAAGCGCTGACAGGATCATCGCTTAACTGCACAGTACGTCAACTGAATCAATCGATACCGTAAAAGACCACATCTTATCGGATGTGGTCTTTTTCTGTTTTCCATCCGGTGAAGATGAATATAGAAACCGGCTGCGAGTTATTCTTGCTGCCGTTCGATCTGCATGCATTGCAAAGCACTGATCCAGGTAATATTTGCGGTAATCAGGTATTATCTGTGATCACTCCATGCTAATTTTTAATCGCTTAATGACGATTATGACGGTTGTGACGGTTGTGACGATTATGACGATTATGACGATTATGACGATTATGACGATTATGACGATTATGACGATTATGACGATTATGACGATTATGACGATTATGACGATATTTTCGAGTTCCCAAAATATCGTCATAACCGTCATTTGCGTCACCCTGCTTCTCTGCGAGACAGATAATACGCACTGGTTTATCTGACCGATCGGAATTATAATTTCTGGTAAACCGAGCAACCGCAACAGGTTTCCAAAAAATCAGAACACAGAGAGCGCTTCTCCGATTAAGCCGAACTGTATAAAACGGACATAAAAATACCGCCGGAGCCTTAACCCCGACGGTATTTTTATTAAATTACAATCCGCAGCATGTCGAAGCAGTTCTGATCAGTTGATCTTTTTGAGTATGGTCCTCTTCTCGGGCTTATCAGATTTTATGAAATCGAGTTCCTTCTCAAATTCCGGAATCTCGGCTCCGCGCTCCTTGATTACAGCAATAAAGCGCTGCACCATAGACTGGATCTCCTCATAGTGCTCTACAAGACCGCCGGGCTGGTAACGTCCACGGGCTATTTCATCCGCGGGATAGGTAACTTTGATCTTACCGTCTTCAATGCTCAGATCTCCGATACTCCCGCATACCGTACATTCAACCTTTGTACCGTCACCGCGGTAGGTGAGAGTGGTTCCGTGGCAACTTGGACATACTCCTTCCCAGTCACCGCGCCATTCCATTTTCTCGCGCTCAAGGCCAGCCTGTTCACCTACGTTTTTACCCAGCTGGAATACTCTTTCCATATAAGGCTCATCAAAAAACGGACTTACCCTGTCACCCATGCCGTAGCCTTCCATGTAATCTACCGGTATCATCTGGTTCGAAACGCCGAGCAGATGCATCATCGGGAGACCCATAGAGGTCCATCCGGGGGTACGCGCTCCGCCTACTGGTATATAAGCAACCGGACGGTCTTTGAAAAGTCTGGGGTCTACACCTGGCTGGCCTGCTGCCTTGCGCTGCTTGTCGGCAGCCATCATGGCGGCTCTGTCATGAGAGGCACCCATACGGTCGAGAAGGTTCTTATACTGGCCGGTCACGCCGACAGAGTAGACAGGTGCAACAAAGATGCAGCCGTCCGCATCCATGATGGCATCGCGTACAAAACGGAAATCATCCGGTCTCTGGCAGAGCTTTGCATCAGCGCCTTTGTCAAAAACCTTGTCGCATGCGGTGCAGTTTGTGCAACGGTCGATGATAAGGTTGTTTGTATTGATGAAGCGTATGTCGCAGCCTGCCGCTTTTGCACCTAGAAGCGCCTTCTTCGCAAGAATATCGCAGTTTCCGCCTTCGCGCCCGAATGATATAGCTAATACCTGCATTGATCTTCTCCTTTTATAAATCTCTATTTCATGTTTTTACGTCACCGGAGTTCCTGCTCTCACACTGCAGCATATACAGCTGCATTCATAACACCGCTCCGGCTACAATCATACTTTACCTTGTTTTTTCAGAAATATCAATATATTTTTTATATTGTCATAAATATCGTAAAAACTTCCAAAAGGCATTGACTATAGTTCGGATATAGATTATTCTAATTATGTTAGCAGTTAAGTACTATAATTATACTCACAAAAGGAGCTCTATTATGAAACACGGCATCAGCATGGAAATCGTGGATACTCATAACCAGCAGCCGAACCGCAACCGCAGAGAATGCAAATACTACTGGGATGAGATCTATACTCTTGTCTCCGCTGGCGGCTTTTCCGAGATCGAGACACAGTACGATCCCCAGTGGGCTTTCGGCGGCAGAACAGGTGTTCCCCTCGTATACGCAAATGTTCTTGAGAAAGACGGAACAGCTCAAAACTACCTTAAGCGCCTCAACGGCTATGGCATCAAAAGGCTTGTCGGCGTGCACTATATGCCCGGCATGTTTTTCTCAGGCGCCAGTCCTGAATCAAACGGCGCTGTAAGTCTTGAAGGTTATTTCGGCGCTCTTGATTTCTTCGGAAGGGGCGCTGTGGACTATGTGGCGGATATAGGAGGAGACTATATCACGATGTCCGCGACTCCGAAGATAGGCGAGATAGAGGCTGCATACGGCACCGATTTTGAAAAAGGCGCTGAGGAAGTTCTGAAAGGCACTGCCGCTGCAGTGGAAAAGCTTGCGGCATATGCCAACGGAAAAGGTGTTAAATTCTGCCTTAAGAATGAATTTTACGGTCTGCTCCGCGGAGATAAGATAGTTGACTTTGTAAAAAGCCTGAATGAAAAGGTCTATCTTGATATAGACACTGCGGAATACAGGATCGCAGGCTGCTGCCCTGCCTGTGTTATTAAAGAGAATCCTGAGCTCATAGGAGTAGTCCACTATTCTGACACCGCTTTTGAGGACGATCAGGAATGCTACAGGCAGATGAATCCTGCATATCCCTCAGTAAAAGCCACTAAGGTCTACCGTGATCTCGGCGATGGAACAGTCAATTTCCCGAAGATAGAGGCTGCTCTTAAGGAAGCCGGATATAATGGCCACGTGATAGTGACGACCAGAGATTCCTACGACGTATGCCGTTCCATACTGCGCGCACGTTACTATATAAATACGAAGCTACCCGAGTAAGCAGTTTCCGAATATTTCATAATAAATGGCCTATTACGGCAGAATGGAGAAATCATGGCAAATATAAAGCTTTCACATATGAACCACTGGAAAACCATTCCATATAAGCAGATAGACAATTTCAGAGACTACTACTATGAGGACAGATCTAATCTTGTTTATTTTCAGGATTGGGACCGTATCCTCAGGTACCATAAGGCTCTCGGATATGATGGCATAGAACTCGCCCCCTGGGATATGCATGAGATGATGGCTCTGTTCGGCACTCCGGAAAACTTCCGCGATTTTGCCGCGGATCATGGTCTTAAGATAAGCGGTATGTTCCACGGAGTTTCAGGCGCACACATTGCCGAAAATTTTGATGCCCAGCTTCAGGCAGGCAAAAACGCTGTAGACCTTATCGCAAGATTCGGCGGTGAGACTATGGGTACCTGCCCCAACAACGACTATGCCAGCGTAGGGCATCCTCTGTCTCATGAGGAAGTGAGAAACGTCGGCAAGGTACTGGATGCGATAGGTGAGTATGCCGTTGACCACGGCGTACGCCTCGGTATTCACAATGAGTTCTTCTGCTCGATCAACAAGGATAATCACCGCTATCTCCTTGAAGTGACAGATCCGCGCTATACCTGGTACTATCTTGATACAGCTCAGATCTCCATCATAGGTGAGGATCTCCTCAAGTTCTACGATGACTATCATGACAGGATGTGCGGTTTCCATCTCAAGGATACTGCAGATCCCCAGCTTGCAGACAGTATCCGCTACAGTGCCAACGTTGAGATCCAGGAGGACGGCCACCGCTGGTTCTGGGAGCCTGGTCAGGGAGTTCTTGACTTTCCGGGACTCTGGGAGCTCATGAAAAAATATCAGTTCAAAGGATGGGTCTCCGTTGAGGATGACGGAACTCCGGATCTGCTTGCTTCCATGGCGCTGGATTCATACTATGTGCATCAGGTGCTCAAACCGATATACTGGTAATAAAAGAAAGGAAAATTAAAAATGGGAATCAAAATCAAAAAACTTCTACAGATCGGCCTTCTTGTTGAGAATGTGGATGAAATGGTCAAATTCTATGAGGAAAATCTCGGCATCGGCGGCTGGGAGGTAAACAATTCCTCGCCGGATGGCATGACCCTCAACGGCGTATCCTATACGGAATCCCCTCTCAGAATCGCGATCACCAAAGCCTTCGGCATGGAGTTTGAGCTCATTCAGCCTCTGCAGCCATGTCCCCAGAAAGAATGGGTTGAAAAGCACGGAAGCGGACTTCATCACCTCGCATTTGAGACGGAAGAGGGCTATGCTGAGGTCCGCCAGTTCGGTGAGGAAGCCGGCGGAGGAACATACGTCCGCGGGCAGGGAATGGGTGGTCTGATGGATTACAGCTACCTGGATTTCTCAAAACAGGCCGGTTTATACTTTGAGTGCTATAAATTCATTGCGCCCGGACGCACTGGCATACCCATAGATTATCCCGGTGAGAACGCATCCAACGTAGATCCTTCCAAAATGCCCCCAAGGCCGGCAGAAAACTGATTTTCCTGCAGTTTTAAACAGGAGGCAAAAAATGTTTGACGAATATCTTATCCGAAAGGATTCCCTACAGAATGTCTGTGAAGACGGGAAGGTTACCGGTTTCCGCTTCGCAGTGAGGATCGCAGATTACAGAGGATGTTTTCTCTCCCTGCATAACGGCTACTATATCCGCTGCGACGGCGTTG
>JAIKVS010000092.1 GCA_024685535.1 Oscillospiraceae bacterium
CTCGGCGCGCTTGATTATCTCGAGAGCCTCTTCCCTGGTAATCTCTCTGGCGCGTCCGGAGCGGATATAATGCTCGGCGCCTTTGCCCATCTGAACGCACATGTCGTCGGCAAGGTGGCCGCAGCCGTCGCCTATGGAGCTTCTTGAGGCGCGGCAGGAGCACTGGGACACTGAGAAGCGGTCGTATTTGTTGAGATAATAGCTGAGCTTCTCAAAATCGCTTACGCCTTCGCAGTCCTTTATAGCTTCCTCAACCGGGACAACGCGCATAAGGCCATAGCCCTGCGGGAGAATCGGACCGAGATCGCGCATGCGAAGACGGGTGTATTCCTCGAACGCACGGCCGACTTCCGGATGTTCGCGCAGGAGCTCCTGGTTGTTAACCATCATCTCCATGATGCCCGGAGCGAAAACCTGCATGAAATACACGTCCTCTCCGGCCTCTTTGCTGAATGTGCGGCGGAAAATGCCGTAGTATACGAGCCTGTCGAGATCCGGCATGATCTCATCGACCGTTTTGCCCACTTTCTTTGCAAGATATTCCGCTGTGCGCTCAGTGCGCAGTCCGGCGGCTATCGCTATGTCAGCCTGGTCGTCGGTGACATATTCGGCCATGGAATAGTATTCCGGAGTGTTCTCGTCGATTTTTACGGTCATTCCGGAAACGCCACCGATTATCTTGGCGAGCTTTACTATCTTGGGTCTCAGTTCTGCCATTGCTTTCCCCTCTCATTATGTATAAAAATTTTGAAATTTCAGCGCAGATATAATCATTTTATCATATTCCTGTGCTGAATGATATAGTATTCTTCATCTTTGCCGGAAATCTTTTTGCCCTTGCGCCGGGGAGAAAAAGTATTATACTATTGTGAGGATAAAATAAAACTGCGGAGGAAAAACCATGGGATGCACAACTGTTCTGGTGGGCAGAAAAGCCAGCAATGACGGCTCCACCATGATCTCAAGAACGGATGACGGACATTTCGACGTTAAGAAGATGATCGTTGTTGAGCCGGAAAAACAGCCGAGGAAATATAAGAGCGTTATATCGCACGTGGAGATCCCTCTCCCGGAAGAGCCGATGCGCTATACCGCCTGCCCCAGCGTTGACAAAGTGAAGGGCATATGGGCGGCAACGGGAATTAACGCTGCAAACGTCGGCATGACTGCCACCGAGACCATAACATCGAATCCCCGCGTTCTCGCGGCGGACCCGCTTGTTGAATATGTGAAGGGCAGCGGAGGAAAGAAGGACATTCCCGGAGGCATAGGTGAGGAAGATATTATAGTCCTCGTTCTGCCGTATATCCGCAGCGCCAGAGAGGGCGTGCTCAGGCTGGCCTCTCTGCTGGAAAAATACGGCACCTATGAAATGAACGGAATCGCTTTCAACGATGAAAACGAGATCTGGTGGATGGAGACCATCGGCGGCCACCACTGGATCGCAAAACGCGTTCCGGATGATGCGGTGGTGCTCATGCCGAACCGCTTCGGCCTTGATAACTTTGACCTTGACGACGCCCTCGGCTTCAAGAAGCAGCACCTCTGCTCTGCGGACATGCTGGACTTTATCCGGGACAACTCCCTGGACCTCAATCAGAACGGAAAGTTCGATCCGAGGGATATCTTCGGCTCCCACAGGGATATGGACCATATCTATAACACCCCGCGCGCCTGGTTCATGGGCAGATATCTTGCCCCTCACACCTGGCGCTGGGACGGGGAAGACGCCGACTTCAGACCTGAGAGCGAGGATATCCCCTGGAGCCTCGTGCCGGAGAGAAAGGTGGCGGTGGAGGATGTGATTTACCTCCTTTCCGGCCACTTTCAGGGCACACCATATGATCCGTATTCCAATCGCAACAGCGGAAAGCGCGGCATATACCGCTCTATCGGCATAAACCGCACGGGCATTACCTCTGTCTGCCAGATCCGCCCCAACGTGCCCGATGAGATAAAGGGCATCGAGTGGGTCTGCTTCGGGTCCACGGTATTCTCGGCATTTCTTCCGCTTTATGCGAACACCCCCTCGCTTCCTGCATACCTTACGAAGGTAGGCCTTGAGCCCTCCACGGAGAATTTCTACTGGGCCAGCCGTATGATAGGAGCGCTTGCGGATCCCTGGTTTTCATACTGCGCGCAGGATCTGGAGCGTTATCATGACGCCGTTGCCGTTAAAGGACGCAGGCTGATAAAGGAATATGACGGGATCATGATCGAAAGCGGAGACTTTTCAAAGACCGCCGACGCGGACAGAAAGCTCTGCGAAATGGCGAAGCAGGAGACCGACTCCGTGCTCGGCAAAGTCCTGCAGACGGCCAGCGAACACATGCGAAACGGATACAGCCTTTCAGATAACTGAATACACTGCATGTTTACAATTTGTTTAGACAAAACCGGCTGAATATAGTATCTTTAATTCAGAATATATTATGGGAGGGAAACCGATGTCATTTATTGATGCTATAAAGACCTGTTTCAAAAAATACGCCACGTTCTCCGGCAGGGCGAGACGCTCCGAATATTGGTTCTGGTGGCTGTTTGCTACTATTGTAAGCGGTGTCGTCGCATGGATCGAGGGCACAGACAATTATGGACTGTCATCTATTGTAGGTCTTGCATTTCTGCTGCCTAATCTGGCGGTTGCCGTCAGAAGGATGCACGATGTAGGAAAGAGCGGCTGGTATCTGCTCTGGAATTTCCTGCCTATCGTTGGCAATATAATGTATCTTGTGAAACTATGCTCTGACAGCGAACCCGGAACAAACATGTACGGCGAGAATCCCAAGGGAGTCTATGCTCCTGCCTCGGCG
>JAIKVS010000016.1 GCA_024685535.1 Oscillospiraceae bacterium
TGCAGCCTTCCGAGGCTGCGATCTCCCAGAATCTTCTGTAGGGATAGGGTCTTCCGGTGCCGAGACCGAGCATGTTTATCTCAAGAGGGAGGCTGAATTCATTGGCCTTTCTGCATATTCTTCTCATGCACATCTCATACTCTTCAGGATCGCACTCGTGGTTGACTATGTCCGGATGGGCCACATATGTGAACATTCCGGTATCCAGGCCGCAGATCAGCTGTTCCGTGTATTTAGGAAGGATGCCCTCTCCGGGGAAACCGCAGTGGACGCCGTCGTTCTGGTTGTTCGTAAAGTGCTGGCCCAGGAGCATATATTCGATGGGTCTTGATCTGAGCTGATCCATGAGTCCTGAAAAAAGCGCCGGGTAGTATTCCACCTCAAGACCGAGATGGATCTCTATGTCGTCGCGGTATTCATCGCGCAGATCAAGAACGGTCCGGCAGTAGCCGTCGAGCTCGGATATATCCATCCTTATGCCCGGCCGTCCGGGAAAGTTCTCTGTTCCGGGATAGGGCGTATGGTCTGAGAACCCCAGGATCTTTATGCCGGAGCTGATCGCCTTTTCCACATATTCCCGCTCGGAAGCAGGTGAAGCGTGCCCGCAGCGGTATGTATGGGTATGATAATTTGCAATAAGAGGAAGTGACATTTTACTGCTCCTTTACGCCTTTCATGGTGAGACTTATCCTGTGCTTTGCCTCGTCCACCTCAACTACGGCCACCGTAACTATGTCTCCAACGGAAAGCACTTCGCTCGGATGACGGATAAACCTGTCGCATATCCTTGAAATATGTACCAGTCCGTCCTGATGGACGCCTATATCCACGAACACGCCAAAATCTATAACGTTTCTCACTGTGCCGCGAAGGACCATGCCGGGCTTGAGATCCTTAATATCCAGAACGTCTGTCCTGAGCACTACCGGAGGGAGTTCATCGCGGGGATCGCGTCCCGGCTTCATCAGTTCCGATACTATGTCTTTCAAAGTAGGAACGCCGACGGCGCAGAGGCCTGCGGCTTTTTCCCAACCTATGGCCTCGGTCACGCGGCTCAGATCGCCCAGAGAGCCTTTCCGGACATCATCCATGCTGCAGCGGCACAGAGCCAGCAGCTTTTCGGCTGCGGCATAGCTCTCGGGGTGGACGGCAGTGTTGTCCAGGACCTGGGAGCTTTCCGGAATACGGAGAAAGCCTGCGCACTGTTCAAAGGCCTTCGGGCCGAGTTTGGGCACCTTGGATATCTGCTTACGGTTGGTGAAAGCCCCGTTTTCTTCTCGATAAGTAACAATGTTTTTGGCAGTGGTCTTTGTGAGGCCTGAAACGCGCTGCAGAAGTGAAGGAGAGGCGGTATTTATATCCACGCCGACTGAGTTAACGCAGTCTTCAACAACGCCGTTCAGAGTCTCTTCAAGCTTTGCCTGGGGCATGTCATGCTGATACTGGCCCACTCCTATAGCCATAGGATCGATCTTCACAAGCTCGGCCAGAGGATCCTGGAGTCTGCGGGCTATGGAGACGGCAGAACGGAGATTCACATCGAAATCAGGGAATTCCTCCGCCGCAAGTTTCGAAACGGAATATACGGAGGCGCCAGCTTCGTTGACTATGGCGTAGGACTGTCCGCCGCCCAGCTTATGCAGCAGTTCAACCGTCATCTGCTCGGTCTCTCTCGATGCAGTGCCGTTACCTATGGCTATATGTTCAACGCCGTGTTTTTTGATGAGCGCGGCAAGCTTTATGATGGCCTCCTGTTTTTTCGCTTCGCTGAAAGTTGGGTAAACAACGGATGTATCGAGGACCTTTCCGGTGGCATCAACCACTGCAACCTTGCAACCGTTCCTGTACCCCGGATCGAGACCCATTGTGACCTTTCCCTTCACGGGGGGCTGCATGAGAAGAGGCTTCAGGTTGAGGGCGAAGTTATGTATGGCGCCTTCACTTGCCATATCGGTGAGTGTACTGCGGATCTCGCGTTCCAGAGAGGGAAAGATGAGTCGGCTGAATGCATCGTCGGCAGCTGCACGGATAAACTCCATCGCGGAGCTGCCCGGTACTATCACCTGTCTGCGTACACGCTGCTGGCAGGCTTCTGCATCCGCCGAAACGGAGACCTTGAGGAACTCCTCCTTTTCACCGCGGTTCAGAGCGAGCACCTGATGGCCTTTGATGCGGGAGATCTTCTCGCTGAAATCATAATACAGCCGGTATACGGAGTCTGCCTCGGAGGCGGCCTGTGATACGACAGAGCCGGTTGCATTTATGAACTCACGCAGTATTCGGCGGATCTCTGCGTCATCGGATATCATCTCTGCGATTATGTCCGAAGCGCCGGCAAGAGCCTCTTCAACAGAGGCCACGCCCTTTTCGCTGTCGATAAATTCCGCTGCAAGTTCCTCGGGAGAGGGCGAGCCTTTTTCCTGTGCGAACAGCTGCAGCGCAAGCGGCTCGAGGCCTTTTTCCTTTGCTATGGTCGCTCTAGTGCGGCGCTTGGGCTTATAAGGGCGGTATAAGTCCTCAAGGACAGCCAGTGTTTCCGCATCGTCAATGGCTGCAGAGAGTTCTTCCGTGAGCTTTCCCTGCTCCTCGATCGATCTTTTTATGGTGTCCCGCCGGTCCTGAAGAGAGCGCAGATACTCAAGGCGCTCAACCAGGTTACGAAGGGCGGTATCGTCCATGCCGCCGTG
>JAIKVS010000144.1 GCA_024685535.1 Oscillospiraceae bacterium
CAAATATGAGGAAGTGAATATCTACCTTCGTGGCATGGTTCCGCTGGTCGGTTTTAAAAGCGGAACTGTTGAATATGTAAGAGAAGAAAGAAAAGCCGGAGAAACGCACTATCCTCTCAGAAAAATGGCGGATCTTGCCATAAACGGCATCACCGGGCTCACAGTCAGCCCCATGAGGATAATACTGGGCTGCGGTGTGGCTGTCACCGGGCTTGCATTTATATGGTTCATTGTCCTTGCCGTGCTGGCAGCCTGCGGCGTTAAAGCAGGGCTTCTCTGGATAGCTGCGCTCATAGTGTTTATCGGAGGGGTACAGCTTGTAGCTATCGGTGTTATAGGGGAATACATCGGCAAGATGTATCTTGAAACAAAGCACAGGCCGCGCTTTGTTATAAGCGAGCGCACTCCGGAAATTTAGAGATGCATACACTGGAAGATATCCGGCGTGAATACGACAGACTGGACAGGATCTGCTCAGTAGATACATCTAAGATAGTCCTGAGGCTCAACAATGCTCAAAAGCGCCTCGGCAGTTTCACATACAAGCCCGGATTCCCGCACGGTGTTATGACCATCACCATATCCAGAAAAGTCCTGAATAACGAGGAGCTCTTTTTAGATACCATCAGGCATGAATATGCCCATGCAGTGGTATTTATAAGGCATCCGTTCTCAAAACACGCCCATGATAAAGTATGGAAAGCGATTTGCCGCGAAGTCGGCTGCACCCCACGGGTGACTGTAAAGGACGATGTACTGAGGAAGAATACAGAGGAGAGCGCAAAATACAAGGTCGTGTGTCAGCGCTGCGGCGCTGAAACTTATTACCAGCGGGCAGGGAAGATAGTACAGATCCTGCAGAAGGAATCGTCCCGGCGCAGCATATTCAAAAAAACATCGGCGATAGCCTGCAGATGTTGCGGTGGCAGGGAATTTTCCTTAATTGTATTAAAATAGAAAGAAGCCTTTCGGCTTCTTTTTTTTGTTTTATATACCCAGGATATCAACTGTCTTGCTGTCGTCTCTGCCGCCGTAGTATTTATCAAGTACCTGCTGGAAGATCGGCTCATCAGGATCAGCGTATTTAAACAGCGTCATGCATGAGCGGAGCTTCAGGCAGTCCGGCCAGCCAAGCACCGCCTCGGCGTCATTTCCGGGAAGCTGCAGCAGCGCGAAAGATATCTCCAGCAGGTTGCTCCTGAGATAATCGTCTGAAAAATAATCTCTTGCCTCTTCGAGTCCGCTGATGGAATAATACTGCGCTGTTGGGCTGAATCCCAGCCCTGATACCTGCGGGAAAATATACCACATCCAATGGCTCATTTTTCTGCCGCGTTTTATCTCTGCCAGAGCCGTTGAATAAGAGTGCCTCTGCGCATCAGTGAATCTTGAAACATCATACATATTCATATCCTCCTGTACATTATCCTGTATGAAATATAGCATTCTGAAGGCCTGAAAACAATCAGAAATAACGCAAATGGAATTAAATATATTTATATGGATGCTTTGAAGGGAATCATTTGCTGATCTGTTGAAGCTGAAGTTGAGAGCTGCAGAAGCCACTTAGGCTGCGATTATCAGAGATGTGAGTAAGATTCTGCAAAACAATTGCACTATAGTCTTAATTTCCAAATATGTAATAAAAATAAAACATGTTTTGCACAACAGAAGACGGAGAGCGGAGATCGATTGCTGGCTGTTATTTTCTCTACGATAATCTCAACGTAATCGGACTGTGATAAGCATCCCTGGTCCGGATTCATCCGGATTCATATTATAATAATTTAGTAAAAATAATATAGTAAGAAAACATATTGATGAAATTGTATGGCAGAACGATTTTCGATATAATATATAGAGAAATTTGAGATTCTGTAAATTTTGAGACAGGCTGAAAATTATCTAAATAATGTATCAAAAACTACAAAAACCTGAAAAAAGGGCACTTATTTATTGAATTCAGGATACTAATTTAAAAACTTTACTGGTTATCAAATTTGCGAAGCAAGAAGAAAATAACGAGTAGATGACAAAATGGTTAATGACAGGTATAATGCTTTAAATTATTGAAGTAATTTGCGCATGTTTTTTGATAAATATTTTGTTTGTTTTTTCGCAACATATGTCTGATTGTTGACTGCTTTATTGACTGTTCATCTTTTATTATAGGTGTACAGTCGGGCGCCTGATGGGCGCAAAACATCTAAATGTATATAGATTCACGGAGGGTGAATTGATGAAGAACTTATTATTGAAAAGAGGCCTGGCTCTGTTCCTTGCACTGATAATGTGCACTGGAATGCTGCCGATCTCTGCGCTGGCAGAAGATGCGGCAGTGGAAGAGCAGACACCGCCACCCCATGAACATTCATGGAGCGGCTGGACTGTTGTTACGCCTGCGACCTGCTCTTCTGCAGGAACACAGCAGCGCGTCTGCGACGGATGCGGAGAGATACAGACATCTTCTGTAGATGCTCTGCCACACAGCTTTGGCGATTGGACAGTTGTCACTCCTGCTACCTGTTCGGAAGCCGGAGTGCAG
>JAIKVS010000149.1 GCA_024685535.1 Oscillospiraceae bacterium
CACAATGGTCATGGAGAAGCTCCAGAGCATCGGCCAGCTGGTGACCTATTCCTATGAATACAGTGACGTAAGAGAGATCAAGGACAGCAGACAGCTCTTCGGATGGAACATACCCGGCACTACCCATACCATCCAGCTCAAATACAACGGAACAATAAAGGTGGGCTATGAGGTGGCGGATATTCAGGTGAGCGTCGATAACGACACGAAGACGATCTATGTTACCCTGCCCGATCCCAAGGTCACGGATAATTACATCGACATGGACACTCTGAGCTATGCCGAGCAAAACAATATCTTCAACCCCATAAAAGGTGATGAGATCACCTCCGGGCTGGACACTATAAAAGCGGAGGCGCTGGAAAAGGCTGAACACGCCGGCATCTACGAACTTGCGGAAGGAAATGCCAAATCCCAGATAAGCGGTCTGTTCGAGGCTTTCGACGGCTATTCGGCAAGGTTCAGATAAGCCGTGACCGCAAAGAATAATCCGTCAGGCGGCCGATCCAAAGCTTTTGCAGTATCCTTCGGTGCGCTGATGGCGGCAGCGGGTACAGCGGTGATGCTGCTGGGAGCGCTTATTCCGGTATTCACCTACTGCTCTCCGCTTCTGGCGTCACTTTTTCTGCTGCCGGTCACAGAAATATGCGGTAGAAGAAACGCTGTTCTGGTCTGGGCAGTGACAGCGATACTGGTGCTTCTAATCGGTGCGGATAAGGAAGCTGCCTTCTTTTATCTTTTCTTCGGATGGTATCCCCTGGCAAAACAGGAGATTGACGGTATCAGGCGAAAACTGCTGAGGTCCCTTGTGAAGGTCCTGATTTTCTCCGCCGCTGCTGCTTCAATGTATGCGCTCACATGCTATGTGCTGGGGATAGAGGAGATCGTGGAATCGTTTTCATCGGCAGCATGGGTCAACGTTATGTTTTTTGCGGCAGTTGTAATCTGCATGATGCTATATGACGCGGCGCTCAGAAGGCTTGAACCGCGTATCCGCAGACTGATTGAAAAAACTGTAAGACACTGAATCTATATGAAAAACAGCAACGCACCGGGAACATTCAGTCCCGGTGCGTTGCTGTTTTCACAAGATATCAGCCGTAGCTGAGCGCCATACGGAAAACGGGCTTTTCACCCTCTCCGCAAACATAGTAATCACTGCCGCTGCGGCACCATGACACGGTAAAGCTCTCACCGCAGCGAGCTTCGTTGGAATACTCCACCAGAATGCTCTTCAGATGTTCTCCGCCTGCAGCAGCAGGTATGCAGTCCTCAACCAGGTCAAAATAGTGGGCATTGTTCATATGCCCGTTTATATCCACGTAACTGAAGGGGACCTTGAAAGGCACGCTTTCAGTGCATTCGAGACGCCGCGGCGCGGACGGCAGATCGATCTCCTCACCGGTGCTCATCCCCTCGATAACGATGCCGTATTTCTCAGGAAAGATCATTTTGCGGGTGTTCTGGTCCACAAGTCCCCAGAGAGCGCTTGCCGAGAGAAGATGCTCACCGGCTGCAGTTTCCATGCTGTAATAGCGCGGGAAGAGAAGATGCATGGTTTTTCCTGGCCAGCTTTTCAGAACTATGTTTTCGTCATACTCAGGCATGCGGGATATTTCAGCCTTTTGCAGCAGCAGTATCCAGAGAAGGCCTTTGTCGAGGGTCTTTTCTCTGCCCATGCCGAGCTGCTCTGTGTGGGCAATGGATGCTTCCTGCAGCAGCCGGAACATTTCAGAGGTGCGAAGCCTTCTGAACATGTCCACATCTCTGCTCTTGAGCAGCAATTCCCTTCTGTATACGCTCATTTTACTACGCGCTTATATATGGCATCCGTAACATCGCCGAGGGTCTGGAGCTTCTGCCATTGGCGCTCCGGAATGCGTACATCGAACATAGCTTCAAGCTTGCATATGACCAGAACAAAGCCCATGGAATCTATAGCGGTCTCTGTATTTATAACGGTGTCTTCCTGGAGGTCTATGTCACGCATGTCCGGGAAGCAGTCGTAGATCACCTTTCTTGTGCTTTCGAGAATCTCCTGTCTTGTCATTTATCATTACCCACTTTCTGCTGGAGTTCCCAGCGTTTTATCTTTCCTGTGGCGGTCCTCGGAAGAGGATCTGCAGTTACTATAATCTCCGCTATCTGCTGACCGCGCGGCAGCGTCCGCATAAGATCACGCAGTTTTTCAGAAATGTCTCCGGGATCAGCTTCTCCCGAAAATACGAGCGCAGGCCTGCCTTCCCTCAGGATGACTGCAAGCTCAGTGCTGCCGAGGGCCTGCATCAGGGGAGCCTCGTATTCCGGAAGGAATATCTTGGTGCCGTCCGGCAGCACCAGCATGTCCTTTTTGCGACCGGTTATATGCAGCTTCCCATCAGCGTCAAACATGCCGAGATCTCCGGTATGGAAAACACCGTCTTTCAGGACTGCCGCAGTATCGTCAGGCATTTTGTAATATCCCTGCATCATACAGGTGGGTGCCTGGATAAGGATCTCTCCGTCGTCTGCAATAGTGATCGTATCGTCCGGACAGATCTCCATTGCAAAAGGATCTCCGGAAACGGAGATGGCAACGCCCGAGCTGGTCTCAGTAAGACCGTAGCCAAAGCTCACACGCAGTCCGGCGGCTGCCGCGGACTTCAGCAAAGCGGCGGGGCAATCACCCGCACCGACCAGTATCAGTCTGAGTTCGGGATTAATGCAGCGCTGTTTAAGCAAAAAGCCCATCAGCATCGGCACGACGGATACCGCCGTCGGGCGGTAGTGGTCACAGTCGTCCAGATAATGTCTTGCGCCGCGTCCCAGAGCGACGCTTGAGCCGCATGATAACCCCCACAGCAAACCGCAGACAAAACCGAAAACATGTCCGAGAGGGAGTAAGCACAAGAGGGTATCTTCAGGGGAGAGCGGAAGCTTTGCAGAACCGTTCCACGCGCTCTGGCAGAGGCTGTGATCTGTGAGCACAACCGCTTTTGATCTTGCGGTGGTGCCGGAGGTGAAGAACAGCATACGACCTTCACCGTCTTTAACGCCTCCGGTAAGAGCCGGCAGTAGTTCCTCGGTCAGATCTTCATCACCCCAAAGCATATCGATATCCGTATAGCGGATCAGCTGCATAAGCATGGCGATGTCTAGCGAGGCATCCAGCATAACGATCTGCATGCCGGCAAGATTCGCGGAGAATATCTCCACCACGCAGTCGATACTGCCGTCGGAAAGGATGCCTATGCAGGTCTTTCCCGTATCACGCAGTTCGGAGGAGCGGCGGATCACGGCATCATAAAGTGATGAATAACTAAGCGCTCTGTTTTCATAGCGCAGGGCAGGCGCATCGGGCGTAAGCTTTGCATAATGGGAGAGCAGATGCTCAAAGCCTTCGAATCTCATCGGGGACACCTCCGATAACAGATTTCATATGCTTATGCCTTAAACTTTATATAACATAATATAACATAAGAGGCACGGCAATTAAAGAGCCATTTCTCCGGCAAACCTGAGAAATGCGGTGAATCTGAATAAATAATTTGCAGAGACAAAGCGAAAAGATGGTGATTTTTACAAGGAATAGGTGTATAATACAATTTAGTCTGTGAACTTATGACCATAGCAAAAATCCAAATAATTTGAGGGAGGATAACATGGACAAAAACATTCGCATTGCCATAATCGGCGGCGGCCCTGCCGGTCTGAGCGCAGGTATGTATCTCGAACAGAAAGGCTACGAGAACTACGTGATCTACGAGCGCCAGGACCGTGTCGGCGGCAAGTGCTGGTCACCGCACTATAACGGCAGACGTTATGAGATGGGCGCTATCATGGGCGTTCCTTCATACTACGCTGTTGAAGATGTTGAGAAATTCTGCGGCATCACCCACGACGGCCCTAAACTCAACCGCAACTACAAGGACAGAATGGGCAACGTGATCGAGCCCTTTGCAAGAACTCTCGGCAACATCATAAAGAACCCCTGGCTGCTTAAGATGAAAAAGCAGCTCAAGACTTTCGGTGAACTCCTGGAGACCAAGTACAAAGGCTACGATGTAAACGGCCACCGCGGCGTTGCTGAAGGCCGCTACGACGGATATGCCGTTACCCCCGGCCGCGAGAAGATCGAGGGTGTAAACCCCAACCTCAAAGATCTGGCTCTGCCCTTCTCCGAGTTCTGCAAAAAGAACGGTGTCGAGCTCGTTCAGAAGATCTGGATCGGACCCTTTACTTCCTTCGGCTACGGCTACTTTGATGAGATCCCCGCAGCCTATGTTCTGAAATACCTCGACTACCAGACCTGCATGAACTTCGTCAAGGTCAATCTCTGGACATGGAAAGACGGCACCCAGTATATCTGGGAGCAGCTCAATGACCATATCAAGCATCCCGCTCTTCTTAACAGCAACATCGAAAAGGTGGAGCGTAAAGACGGCAAGGTATTCATCACCGTCAACGGCGCTGTCGAGGAGTTCGACAAGGTCATAGTCACCGCACCCCTGCACATCCCCGGCAAGCGTGCTGACGGCCAGAAGGGTATGGATGAGTACTTCGATGTCCGCGACGACGAGAAAGAGCTCTTCTCCAAGATCGACTACGAGCGCTATGACGTTCAGGCCTTCCTCACCAAGCCTGAGGATCACCCGGAGATCTCCTACTATGTGTTTGACAACATGGTCCCCGAGAAGCTCGGCCATCTGATGGTCTACTACCGCCGCTGGAAGGATCAGATAGATCAGGTCATCACCACCTACGCTCTTCGCAAGCATAAGAATATGAAAGAGATCCCCTATGACGAGTGCAAGCAGATGGTCCTTGATGATCTCAAGATCATGAAGAACCCGGCGAAGGAAGTCATAAACGAATGGTCAGTATACTACTTCCCCCATGTCTTCTCCGATGACTATGCCGCAGGCTGGTATGATAAAGTTGAAGCCATGCAGGGCAAGTACGATACATTCTATGCCGGTGAGGTCATGAGCTTCGGCGACATGGACGAGACTGCAGAGTACTCCCGCGAGCTCGTGGAGCGCTTCTTCTGATAATTATTCCGGGCAGGGCCGGTCGACAGAGGCCGACCCTGTTCTTTTGAAAGGATAGTCTTAATGAAATTCTATAAAGACCATTATGACGTCGTCATCATAGGCGGAGCGCTGGCGGGAATGTCCGCATGCCTGCAGCTGCAGGCATGGGGCATCAAGGATATCCTTATCCTGGAAAAGCACAACATGCCCGGAGGCCTTGCCACCGACTTCGTCCGCAACGGACATGAAATAGAGGCAACTCTCCATGAGATGATGTCCATAGGCCGCCCCGGCAAACGCCTGAAGGTCGGCCAGTTCTTCGAGGATATGGGGGTTGATGTCGACTGGCTGCCTGTAAACGAGTGCTACCGTGTCGCCCTGCCGAACTCCGGTATCGACAAGATTCTCCACCATGACTATGACGACAGCTATACCACAGTTGCCAGAGAGATAGATGAGGAATGTCCCGGCACCTATGAGAAAGTGCATGAACTTATGCTCCTGTGCCGCCGCGTATACGACAGCATGAACATCCTCTCAGTAACCCCGATGAGCAAGGTCCAGATGCTCCTTAAGCACCC
>JAIKVS010000158.1 GCA_024685535.1 Oscillospiraceae bacterium
ATCAGTTTCCTGAACTCAGCAAGAGCTGAGAGCCCTCCAAATCCCGAATCGAATATTCCAACCGGCCTGTTGTCCATAAAGATACTCCTGAATGATCTGTGATGTATTGTAATATACAGCAAATACTGCCGATTTACAACATAATCGTTTTATCTGCGAGCATGACTCAGCCGATTCTTTGTGAAAAGTGTGAAAATGATATATAATGAGAAAAAACAAAAAGGTAGTTGGCGCTATGGAAGAAATAACAGGAAAATACAGTAAGTTACTTGGAGAAACAACGCTTTTCAGGGGCATGGGCGGAGTGATTTCCGAAGCTTTATTGGCAATGAAAGCAGATGGATCTGCTTATATAAAAGGAGAGTTTCTATGTCGCCTCGGCCAGCCGGTAGAGAGGTTCGGTCTTGTGCTTACCGGTAAAATACAGGTCTGCATGGATGACATAGACGGAAACAGGATGATCATGGCAAATGTGACGGCAGGAGGTACATTTGGAGAGTCTCTTTGTTTTCTGCACACGACTGAATCGCCGGTTTATATAGTGGCAACTGAGGATGCTGAGATCCTTTGGCTTAGTCCTGATGTACTGTTTACGGAAGGAGATAACAAACTGTCTGCTGAACTGAGGAGCAGATTTACAGCTATGATAGCTGAAAGAGCGCTTTCAATGAATACCCGCATTCAGATACTGTCCAAGCTTACCATCAGAGATAAACTGATAGCCCTGTTCAGCTCTTATTCCGCTGGTGCCGAAAGCTTTGATGTCCCGTTCAGCAGGGAGGATATGGCGGCATATATCGGAGCAGACAGGAGCGCTATGTCCAGAGAACTTTCAAAAATGAAAGCTGAAGGTGTTATTGATTATCATAAAGAAAACTTCAGGATATTGAAAAAAGATTGTTGATACTGACGGCTGGTTTTGTTGCATTTGCAACGATATGAGCCTCGTTATTGTGTTATACTCCTTAGGAAATTAGAAATAAGGAGTTTAAAATGAAAAAGATACTGGCGATAATTATTTCATTGTTTATTCTGACACTATTGTTCAGTGGTTGCAGTTCATTGCAGGCAGCTGATCCGGCAGCGGCTGCGGAAAACACTGAAGGCTCAGAGACCGCACCTGTCGAACATACAGTTGATGCTCCTGAAGAAGCCGCAGAGAAGTATGAGCCTGTAACGATACGCATTGGCGGTCTCAAGGGACCCACCTCCATTGGCATGGTAAAGCTTCTGGAAGACGCCGAAAATGGCCTGACACTCAATAACTATGAGTTCACTATGGCTGCCGCTGCTGATGAACTCACACCAAAACTCCTCAAAGGAGAACTTGATGTACTTGCTGTTCCCGCAAACCTTGCTTCTATCCTGTATAACAGGTCTGAGGGCGGAGTGAAGATGGCGGCAGTAAATACTCTGGGTGTCATTTATATAGTTGAAAAAGGCGGAGAAACTGTCAATTCCATACAGGATCTGAAAGGCATGACCATTTATGCCACAGGTAAGGGGACTACGCCTGAATATGCCTTAACGTACCTGCTTGCTCAAAACGGACTGGATATTGAGAGAGACGTTACCATGGAATGGAAGAGCGAACCGACGGAAGTCGTAGCGCTGATGACTAACATGGACAGTGCAGTTGCGATGCTGCCGCAGCCTTTCGTTACCGTTGCCGGCACCAAGCTGGAAGGACTCCGCACCGCTCTTGATCTGACTGCGGAATGGAACGGGCTCGAAAACGGGAGCGCGTTCATCACTGCGGGACTTGTTGTGCGAAGTGCTTTTGCGGACGAAAACCCGGAGGCAATGAAAGTGTTCCTGGATGAATACAGCGCTTCTGCTGAATATGTGAATGCAAATCCTGCAGAGGCCGCAGCAATGGTAGAGAAACTTGACATTGTAAAAGCGGCAATAGCAGAAAAAGCCATCCCATACTGCAATATAGTCTGCATTCCCGGTGATGAAATGAAAACCATGCTTTCTGGTTATCTTCAGGTCCTCTTTGATCTCAATCCGGCATCCGTGGGCGGTGCACTGCCCGGAGACGACTTTTACTGGACAGGCAGCTGATTCAATATGAAAAAGTCAACGGGCTTCAGACTTATAGCTGTGCTTGCTGCACTGCTGTTATGGCAGATAGTATCCATGGCTGTAGGACTCGATATGCTCCTTGCGTCACCGATCCAGGTGGCGCACAGACTGCTGACTGTCTGGCATGAGAAAAGCTTTTTGTCAACCATTCTCTTTTCTATGAAGAGAGTGTTCCTGGGCTTTATTTTGGCTTTTTCGCTCGGCACTGTCCTCGGTGTACTTTCAGGCAGGTTTAAAGCGGCGGAATATTTGCTGTGGCCGTATGTCGTAGCATTCAAATCAGTGCCTATAGCCTCGTTCATAATCCTATGCCTCATATGGCTATCATCAAAACAGCTTACTGTTTTCATAACATTTCTTATTGCATTTCCTGTGATCTACGGCAATGTGCTCGAAGGCATAAAGAGTACCGATCATGATTTGAAGGAGATGTGCTCGCTTTTCAAAGTGCCGTGGAGAAGAAGATTCCTGTATGTCTATCTCCCCTCTGTAAAGCCATATCTTATCTCTGCCTGCTCAGTAGCAGCGGGTATGGCCTGGAAAGCGGGTGTCGCTGCGGAGATAATCGGCGTTGTGAAGGGATCGATAGGAGAGAAGCTGTATGAAGCGAAGATTTACCTGCAAAGCGCCGATCTTTTTGCCTGGACGATTATAATAATACTTCTAAGTGTTATCATGGAGAAAGCGTTTCTGTTTCTGCTGAAACGTGCATTCGTCGAGGTGGAAAAGCTATGAAAGATATTGTACTTTCAGGTATCTCAAAAGCATTCGACGGCAAAGCGGTCATCAGTGATATATCGCTGATGATTAAAGCTGGGGAGACTGTTTGCATTCGCGGCCGTTCCGGAATAGGGAAGACCACTCTTCTGCGGATCATAGCAGGCCTTACGCAGCCTGATTCGGGAATAGTGTCAGGTGTGCCGGAAAGGATAGCGTTCGTGTTTCAGGAGGATAGGCTCTGCGAGGAATTCTCCGCTTTAAGTAATGTCCGGCTCGTGACCGGCAGGGCAATGCCTGAGGAGACCATCCTTAAGCATCTTGGCGAACTTGAGTTGGCGGGAAGTTCCATGACGCCGGTCAGAGATTTCAGCGGCGGTATGAAAAGGCGCGTCGCTCTTGCAAGGGCTGTTTGCGCTGAGACAGAACTCCTCATACTTGATGAACCGTTCAAAGGGCTTGATTTTGAGCTGAAGCAGAGAGCGATCACCTATATAAAAAAATATAGTGTCGGGAAGATCGTTATCTGCGTCACACATGATCCATCAGAAGCTGAACTGATGGGCGGAAGAGTTATCGATCTTGATGCCATCTGAACTGAATATCTGTAAACTTAAAGGGGACTGCATATGCAGTCCCCTTTAATGTTTTCAGCGTTAATGTTCAGTTGAAAGCTGACATTTCAGCTGCATACCAGTTTTTGCCGTCCTTCACAAACAGCATTTCATAACCATTCTTCATTCCGTATGAATACTTTTCATACCAGGACTGAGCGGTGAAGTTCGCCTTGTACTGTATGGTGCAATAAAAAGCATTGCTACCTACCGTGCAGAAGTCCGAAAAAGTCAGTTCGTCATATTCAACTTCGGTATTTGAAGCCCAATACATTCCTTCAGCCGATTCTCTTATATATCTGTTGAGACGTGTACCGTAGAGCGTGCAGTTGAGAAGATCCCGCATAGACTGTAGCCTGAGTTGAGATGACGAGTATTCCATATATCTGGTGAAATATGTGTCAACCACGTCATACATCTCGTTTTTAAGCTGTTCGTCATTGGCATGGAAATATATGAATTTCCCGGTATCAGTTATAATGGGCACAAGTTCAGTACCGTTACTGTCATATGCCGTGATCACTGGTTCTGTAAAGATACCCCCGTGAGAATACTCAACGGTTTTCCATTCGTTCCCATCTGTATATCTCGTAAATCCTTCGAATATACCGTTGCTGCTGGAAGTGACATCCTGTGGCAGAAGTTCTGCTCCGCAAACCTTTACAGTCACATCCTCTGGAGCCTCAACAACGAATGAGTATACTTCGTCAGTATCATAATAGTATCTGTATACGTTGTTTATCTCATCATATTCAGGATGAAGTTCTCTACCCTTGTCATCCGTTACTGTTACATTCCCGTATAATGGGCTGACACTGTAGCATTTATATGACGGCGCAGGAACAAAGCGTGATTCCAGCTCGCTCATGCCGGGAACAGGTATATCTCCAGTATAGTAATCATCGTTCACTTGTACGGAGTTGATGCTGAGGACTGTTTCTTCAGGTGCATTTACTTCAATGCTTATGTGCTCGAGGTTGGAAGTGAAATCGCATACTGTAACAGAATCCAGCTTCCAGTAATGTCTGCCAAATCCCGCAAACTTGTCATCTCTAACCTTGAAAACAACGTTATAGAGGTTGGTGTTCTTTGCCATAACAACAAATGTGGATGTGGTTTCATCAGATCCCGAGATACTCTTGCGGTAGGATAGATCTTTATCTCTGAGCGCACTGTTATAGTAGTTTCTGAAAAGTGCATCGCCATCTTCGAATTTACTTACAAATGCGCTCGCTGAGGGAGCAGCCAAATCGAGCCACTCATCTTTGCTCATGGAAGAAAGCATCTCTTCCATCGGAAGTTCAGGACGTGTGACCTCATATACAGCAGCGTATCTGTAAAGCACGATACAGGTAACAGCACCTACAATGAGCAGTACTGCCGCCCATATTATAAGAAACGTTACCCATCCGCGGGAGGACTTTTTCTTTCCCTCGGCTTCGGACTCAGTAACGGTTTTTACATCATCGTCGTTGTCTGTGGTCACAACGGTGAGATCATCTTCGGCGTTTGCTGTGTTTTTATCTGGTAAAGAAGGTTCCTGAAGGCTTTTCTCTTTGCTGGAAAGTTCTTTTTTGCGATTTTTAAGCATTACCGTCACCTTCCTTTAATACAATGAATCCGGTTGGTATTCTTCTCGGACCCGTTACTGAAGCACAGTTGTTGATTATCTCCCCACCGTATACCATAACGGATGATGAACCTCCGTCAAGATTTCCGGCGTTAACGGCCCCGTACTCCAACATAACATTAACTATATCCTCCATGGTAGCTCCGAGAGTGTTTATGCTTCTGCCATCGAGAACCAGAAGAAGGAGCGATCCGTCATCCCGCTGACCTATGGCTGTTCTCGGGTTCACTCCGCTGCCGAGGTTTTGGGACTGGACTTCACCGTTGATTATGAGAGCGGAGGCAAGTCCGTCGTGTGTAACAAAGCTCACAGCCCATTTCATGCCCTGTTCTATTGCTGCAGTCCCGGACATGGTCCCAATACGAAGGATACCTTCGTTATCTATGCCTACGACATTGTATCTGTATTCGGGTGTGCCCCATGTTATCTGGGAGTCGACTATAACAAGACCCTGAGGTCTGCCGCCGTCACCCATGCCGTTCATGTCATTGAAGCCGCCTGCATTTATTCCTGCAAGTCCGTCATATTTTGCAACCATGTCAGTCAGCTGGAGACCGGGGGTTTTGCCGAATTCCTCAGAAGTACCAAGTATAACGTTCTTCGGGTCTCTTACGATAAGAAGTTTCCCTTTGCAGGTACCCATGGCGATGTCAATGAGCTGAAGGTATTCCTTCTTTTGCTCCTCGACAGCCTCTGCCTTATCAGCAATGTGTATCAGAGAAGTGTTTACTGTGTCTGTTTCTACCTGCTCAGTATTAACGCTTATATACTCCGCAAGTTCATCTTCCGAAAGGAAAATACTGGGAATCCAGCGTATGGCGCTGGTCTCTCTCATGGAACGGGTAAAACTTCCCGTGAGAGTGGGGGAAGGACCTTTTTCAAGCACCCATACAAGCCCGAGAAGTACGACGAGTATTGTTCCAATACTGACTCCCAAGAATGCAAGAATGCGTCCTAGGACCGAAACAAATTTGCGTTTGTTTCGGCTTTTGTTGTTTAGCTCTTTGGGCATCTTTCGGTCAGTGCCATCAGATGCTGCCCGTTCATATTCAGCACGTCCCTTTTTCTTTTCTACTGTTTTGATGTTTCCTTTATCCTGACGCTTCGATGTAGCTGACTGTTTAACTTCTTCATGAGCATCAGATATAGGAAATGTCATTTCAACGCCTTTCATTTGTTCATCTAGATCCGATACAGGTGTTGCTTTATTTTCCGAATCCTCTATTCCCAAAAGATGTCTTCCACTCATACCAAGAGATCCTTTAGTTGAAATTAATATTAAGTATGGACACTTATCATTCTCTGCGCTGATGAATGATTAGAAGTATAGACTCTACAGTAACTAAAACAATAAAAATAAGAAATGGTATTTTAAACGTCTCTCTGGAAAGAAGCTGCAGTACGCAAAATCTGTCCATTATCCAAATAATGAGAAAAATCGCCGCCATGTCTATACATATATGCGGAAGAATTCGTTTGAACATTATTCATCCTCTCCTATGTATATCATATCCCAGACGGGTCTTCCGTAAGGGTAGCTTAGCAGGGATCCATTCCAGCAGAAGCCTGATGTCTGTCCTCCGTCGAGATTGTATGCGGACCTGCAACCAAGGTCGTAAAATAGCCTTGAAAGTTGCTCCATAGTGAGACCTTTTGAGGTATCAATTCTTCCATCTATTACAACAAAGAAATAATGCCCAGGCTCAACACAGCCAATTGCGGTGCGGGGATTGGCTCGTGTAACACTGCTGTTGAATTTTGTCTTGATGTTGCCGTCGTCAAGAAGTTCCGGCCCAAAGCACCAAACTTGCCACGCCCCGTATTCTGCAAGAGAATCAGGATCGTATCTGGTAGCTGGCATGGTGATAAGTTCACCCTTATCTGTAAGTATGCCAATGTCTTCAAACTTGGTATTTCTATACAGTACTCCGTTCCTTACCACAACACCTTTTGCCCGGGCTCCGTAATGGTCACCAGATATGGCGATTACCGCATGATGTCGGGCTGCAAGCTCAGAAATGTTTTCAGTGTGTTTTTTGAAACCTTCACCGCCGAATGCAGTCTTGAAATATTTAAGGTCGCGGATATAAATCTCGGCTATATTGTATATGACACCATCCTCACTGTAATGAGATACAGTCACATTTATGTTTTCACTTTGATAGCGGTTTTCAGTCTGAATTATTTCACCATCTGTGAACATATCCGCAAACTGCTCTCCAAACATACCGGAGGTGTTGCGTACCGGCATAGAAGAGTCTGTGTTACCTGTATCAATATCTGGGGCTGAAAGATCAGCTTCTGCAGTTTCAATTAAATCTGAAGTGACGGCATCAGGTAGAGCAGAATGTGCAGGCTCAGATGATACAAGGCTCACAGGCTCCGGATCTTTTGTGAAATCTATCACGAAATGAAAAAGACAGAACAAACCGAACCCGAAACAGATACACAGAAGATCAATTATTATCAGTGTTGAGATTTTCAGTTTTTTAATATAAACCACCACCGTGTGATCAATAATAATCAGGGAAGTACATCGACATGACTTCGTTATTGGCTTTTACCAGAGATTTAAGACTAGAAAGCCAGGATGCTGTCCTGCCATTGGAGAAGGCCTCTTCCATGTGCTTCTTGTATTTTTCATAGATAGTACGGCTTTCTCGCCATCTTTTTAGATTCCTGGCAGACTCAGGCTCAAGCTCGTCTATCATTGAATTAATGGTTTCAATACAGAATTCATCTGTAAGACCATTATCTATCAGATCCGAGGATGTCTCAAGCAGTAAGGCTTTGAAGGTCTCACTTTTAAGCATTGATCTGCATAGGGCACCGATCTGCGATGCGGGATCTACTAACTTATCCCAGAGAGCATGCTGGTTTCCGAGCGATATGTCGAGGTCAAAGAACATTATCTGCCACTTAGAATTAACAGTCAGATCATCTCTGAAATATCTTATGTTGCCGGTTGGATCAGCGTTGTTGAAATATGATTCCAGACACATCCACAAAGCGAGAGATCTCAGATCAAGACGCTGATCTACATAAGAGTAACACTCTTCTTTACGCATGTCGTGAGTTGCGATATATCTTATAAGAGAATAAAAATCCTTCGATTGTGTACCAAGTTCAGGGGCTCTCACTATGATAGCAGCATCCCGGTCAATATTCGAATGGGTCTCAATATAGGTCCCGGAATAAGCCTCCCTCATTGCATATATGCCCCAGTATTCTCCGTTAATATACAGGATACAGTATCTGGAATCAAGAGTATATGGCTCGATTGGACTTACCTTGTTGGCAACTATTGCAGTAAAAGAATCTCGGACAAGATGCATGTTGTCAAGAGGACCACCTCGAAGCGTAAAAGAGTGGAGACCGACAAACTTTTCTGTGTTGAAGATATTGAATTGTAGATCTCCGCCGTACCTGCCGCTGAAAACAAGCTTGAAATGCTTCTTGTCTAAAACAGTCCTGGCACTGGCGCCGTGGAGCTTCAAAGCACAGTCAGCAGTGAATGTACCGTCTTCACCGAAATATGATACCGATGCATCACAGTATTTACTATGGTCTGTGGCATATGCATAAACAGTTCTGAACTGTTTCGCATCACAGGAAACGCTTACAACAGGAATGGTATGTCGCTCATTGATAATATAACTGAATGCAGCAGTTTTACTAATCATTTTGCCGCTTTCAACTGCCGCAGCCCTGATTACAGTCGTTTTATTAAGAGCGATAGGGCTTGAATAGACATAGCTGCTTTCTGTCGGAACAGAACCATCTAAAGTGTAGTATATGGTGCCGTTTCCGTTGAGTTCAACTAAAACAGAGTCAACATCATCGTAAATACCTGGTTTAGTAAGAGCTTCAGGCATTTCTGTCCGCCATCTGAAACCAATGGAGTTTGGCTTATCAGGTGTAACTTTCTGAAAACGGAAAAAGCCGGCTTCTCCGTCGACCCTTCCTACGCTCCCTCTGAGTGGTACTTCATATATGCCTGCCTTATCTGAGAGTCCACCAGCAGAATCATATACATATATACTGTCGCCATTCGTATCAAGTGCAAAATCATACCAGCAGACAGTATATTTGCTAAGATCTTTGCTTCCAGCACACAGAAATGTAAATGTCTTTCCAGGCTGCAGCTTTTTCCTGGGCAGCTGGTACTTTAAAGGCTCCGTAGGGTCATCGGTAACAAAATAATCACTCAGGGTTATCACGGAAGATGATACGTTTTTCAGCTCGACCCAGTCATAGTATCCGCCATATAGAAACTTGTACGACTCATTGAAAGGACAGGCTTCACTGATTACCAGATCCCCATGCTTATCATCTGCCGTGATAAAATCTAAGCGGCCTTCTTCAGTGTTGGGATATCCTGGCGATGCATCATATGTGGTGTAGCAGCTTTCGCTGTCAATGCAAAGAGAAACATCTTTGCCGATTTTATTTGCAGGAGTCACTGACGTTCTTACAGTACCTGAGGGGTATGAAAAATACAGTGCCTCACCTTCTCTTGCAAGTGAAAAACCCGTATGCAGCTCATCATCCGTACTTTCATGCCCGGAGCAAAAAACTATCAGTCGTTCACCCGGTTTTACGGAAACATCCGGAAAGCGCCATTTCATAAGGAACTCACTGTCGTCGGAGAGCCAGAAACCTTCCAGACTGCAAGGCTTTGTGCCGGTATTTTCAAACTCAATCCAATCGGAAAAATCACCATATGAATCACGAATAGAGGTCCTGTTTGAAAACATCACCTCAGTGATTTCAATCGTTATCTCCCTGTCAGGCATCAAAGGGACTGGAGTCATCTGCGCGCTGTCTTCCGCAGGCTTTAGTATCTCTGTTGTCCCCGGTTCGGCGGCAGTAACAAGAGTCCTGTCCAGACTAAACGCGAAGATGACCGATATGATCATTATTATAATAAAAACTGCTGATACAAGTAAAAAAGGTCTCTTCATTATTAACAGCTTCCAAAAATACAAATCATATTATTCTATCATGTTTCAGGACTTGGTGTCAATAAAACGAGACCAGTCAGACCAGTTTGAATTAGATAGTGAAATTGCTGTTAAATGATGAAACCTCCGCCGAGGACCCGGTCACCATCATAGAGGACTGCAGACTGTCCGGGTGCAGGTGCGCGAACAGGAGTGTCGCATATGATCTTTAAAAGGTCTTCGACTGCTTCCACCGTGCAAAACGGCATTTCCCACTTAGTGTGACGCACTCTCACTTGTGCTCTGAACGGCATGGACGGCATTTCACAGAGCCAGTTGAACTTTTCTGCCGTGATTTCGTTTTTAAAAAGATCCTCCCACAATGCGAGTTCAATACGGTTGTTTTCCGCGTCGATTCGTGATATATAGAGTTTTCTGCCATCAAACAGTCCGGGTCTGCGCTGTCCGACGGTATAGCGGTATATTCCCTCATGCTTTCCAATTGTTTCACCGTGGAAAACAAAATCACCTATACTAGGAACTTTTGTCTTTGTACTTAGCCAATGTATGTAGTCTTTGTCTGGAATGAAGCATATCTCCATACTGTCAGGTTTGTGCGCTACCGGTAGGTTAAACTCCTCCGCTATCTTGCGCACTTGTGTTTTCTCATATACACCGAGTGGGAAGAGTGCTCTTGCAACCTGGTCTTTTGTAAGTCTGCAAAGCATATAACTCTGATCGTTCGAGGGCTGTCCCTTTAGCAACATTCTGTTTTCAGAGCGTGCGTAGTGGCCTGTAGCTACCTTATCCGCACCTATGCTGTTTGCATAAGCAATAAGCTCCTTAAATTTGACGGTAGGGTTGCATATTATACAAGGATTAGGCGTTTTTCCGCTGAGATAAGCATCAGTAAACGGTTTGCAAACCTTCTCTTCAAGTTCATCCTTTATTTCCAGCACTTTCAGCGGTATTCCAATATGATGTGCTGTAAAAACCGCACTATCTCTGGCGTTCTCATCCGTATTGTCAAGATACAGGCCGAATACCTCATGACCTGCTGCTTTTAACAACATTGCGCTGACACTGGAGTCAACGCCGCCTGAAAAACCAAGTACGATCTTCATCTGTTTTGCTCCGTATATATCATCAGAACCGAAATGTCAGCTGGGGAGACCCCTGAGATGCGGCTTGCCCTGCCGAAATTATCAGGCCTTATCCGAGATAGCTTTTCTCTAGCTTCCAGCCTCAGCCCGGTAACCTTAGAATAGTCTATATCTTCCGGTATCTGTTGGCTCTCCATTCTTGAAAACTCATCGATCTGTTTCAGCTGTCTTTTTATATACCCTTCATACTTGAGCCTTATTTCCACCTGCTCGGTCACAGCACGAGGGAGATTCGGGCGATCCGTGTCAAAGTCTGAAATATCTCCGTATCCCACCTGCGGCCTGCGCAGAAGATCTGCGAGAGACGTCCCGCTTGCGGGTGGAGTTGTGCCGAGCGATAAAAGAGTATCTGCCAAAGCCTGAGACGGACCTATATGGGTACTTTCAAGCCTGTTGATCTCGTCAAAAACAGCTGCGTATTTGGCTCTTACCGCTTCTAACCGTTCTGCACTAACGAGTCCTATCTCGAAGCCTTTTCTGCATAGCCTCTCGTCGGCGTTGTCCTGCCTGTGGAGAAGCCTGTATTCGCTGCGGGAGGTCATCATGCGGTAAGGTTCGTTAGTGCCCTTGGTTACGAGGTCGTCGATCAGAGCACCGATGTAACCTTCGCTTCGGCTCAGAATTAATGGATCGCGACCAAGCAGTTTCAATGCTGCGTTGACACCGGCAATAAATCCTTGTACGGCTGCCTCCTCATATCCGGATGATCCATTGAATTGGCCTGCACCGTAAAGGCCTCTTATCTGCTTTGTTTCAAGAGTGGGAAAAAGAGTGGTCGGGTCGATGCAGTCGTATTCTATGGCATATGCACAGCGTGTCATCTCAGCGTTTTCAAGCCCGGGTACTGTATG
>JAIKVS010000175.1 GCA_024685535.1 Oscillospiraceae bacterium
CTTCAGGCCGTCGTTCTTCGCGCAGCCGCCGGTCAGGGTGATGCTGTCTGTCGCTCCGGCTTTCTTCGCCATTACAAAGCAGCGCTTCGCAACCGCCATCTCTATGCCTGCCGCGATCTCGTCCATCGGCTTGCCTTCACCGACAAGCGTTATGACTTCGGACTCTGCGAAAACTGTGCACTGTGCAGTGATTGGAATTACGTTCTTTGCTGTCAGACTAAGCTTGGAAAAGTCCGAAAGATCCATCTCGAAAGATCTTGCCATTGCCTCGAAGAAACGGCCCGTTCCTGCGGAGCACTTATCGTTCATTGCAAAGTTCTTTACTGTGCCGTCCGTGTCTATGCTGATGCCCTTGACGTCCTGGCCGCCGATATCGATTATCGCCTTAACGCTGGGGTCTGTGATGTGTACTCCCATCGCGTGGCAGGAGATCTCGGAGATGTTCTCATCCGCAAACGGGACCTTGTTGCGGCCGTAGCCTGTTCCTATGAGATACTCCAGATCCTTGCTGCTGGCAAGATCCGGTACCTGGTTGATGACTTCCTCCATCGCTGCTATCGCGCTCTGCTCGGAGTTTATCTTGCTTCTTATCGTGGTGTCCGCCACCATCTTGCCGGTCTCATCCAGAATGACCGCCTTTGTAAATGTTGATCCTACGTCGCATCCGCCAAAATATTTCATTTAATATTTCCTTCTGATAAATTAATTTTAACTAGCAGGCTTATACAGTCTCAATATTTGTACTTCGGGAATTTATCGAGATCGTAATCTTCCTGAAGAACGTCCTTACGTTCCATATTATCATAATGTTTCTTCAGGAAAGGCTCGACAACGTTGAAGAGGAGCTTGCCGTCGAGATCAAAGAAAAACACAATGAACAAGACCGCATTAATTGCCACAAAAATCCCGCCGAGTTTCAGGAAGAATTTCCCGAGTTTCCTGCCAATAGCGCATTTGCATTTTTTCATCGTATATTCCCCCTGTTACCAAGTCATTGAATCGTCAAAGTCGAGCAGTGACGGATCGAGCGGCTCCTCATGCATGACGGTGGTCATGTAGTCGTTTATCTGACGGCGGATCTCGGCACGGGAAACCGTGCGGCTGTCAGGAAGGGCATGCGGAATCCAGAAAGCATTAATATTTCTCTTTCTGAACTCATCCTCGAACAGACCGTGAACGCCCTGCATTCCTTTGCACTGGAGCTGGTCATACATTGCGACCATATCGCAGTTGAAGCGCTTCATATAATCCCACAGTTCGAATATATGATGCATACCGCCGACAGCCATGCGGCGCATGGGTGCCCACATATGGTATGTAGCCATATCTTCGAGCATATTCTCGTAGGAATCGGTGCGGATCTCCATATCGAACATGAGAGAGTCCATGTTGATTATAGTATTGAGACCCCAGCAGTTGTATGCCCAGGTGCACCAGTTGGAGTAATAAAGAGGTGCGCAGGACCATGCAATGACTCTGTGGCGTGTCTGCGGGAAGGGGTTGATCTTCTTCTCAACGCACTTGTACATGATCTTCTTTACCTTCTCGCTGGCTTCCTCCCAGAAGTCTCCCTGGATACCGTACTGGGTTGAGTAGATGCGGAACAGCGCCTGAGCTACACCATTTATCGGGTAGTAGTTGGTCTTGGAAGCAACTTCCCACTTCTCCCACTCGTCACGCTGCAGTCTGTTCTGGCGATCCAGTCTCTTCTTCATAGATTCCCAGCTGAACGGAGTGCCGGTCTGCTCTTCTATGAATTTCCACATCTCTTCGATCTCGTTCATGCAATACTTTTTGACAAGCGGATCATCGAACTGCATCGGAATCGGAAGTGCGAACAGAGGCTTGTTAGCAAACCAGTCCTGAAGAGTATGAGTTGAAACAGAGGCATCGCAGGCCTCGTTGCAGGTAATGATAAGGGGGGCAGAATCGGGAACGTCATCAAGCACGAACAGTCCGGATTCAGCCTGGCACATCGGGCAGGGGTCGCCGGGAAGACCTATCGACTGGACCGCATCGATATAGTTTAGAACAGTATGGCTGTTGACATGGCAGGTGACGAAATACGGGATCATCTCCATGGGGATATACTGATAGCCGGCATCCATCCAAGGGTAGAACAGCGTTCCGCAGGTCGTCTCATTTGCATAGAATGAGTGCTTGTAAGCGTTGTTCTGCTTTCCACCGTGAAGTCTAGTATCGGCATTGAAGAAGTTGCATATCTGATGGATAGAAGCACTGACCATTGCACGATAGTGCCATGCAGAGGCAGCAAGTGCCTCTCCGCGCATTCCCTGAAGTCCGCGTTCGAACCAGTGGATGACGGGAAGATAGGTCTGGCCCATCCAGCGATAGCGCCAGGTGCCCTTGAAGAAATCTATCGGGTTGTTGCTGTATTTGAGGATATCCGTAACCATGTGAACATAGTTATATCCCCAGATATTGTACATATAGTAGAAAGTGTCCTTGACGCCTCTCCACTCTCTGTGCTTCAGAAGCCCGGTTTTGTCCTCATACAGTTCTCCGAGACGGCGGCCGCCTTCCTCAGCGGTATGGGGCTTACCATACCAGAAATCCTTTAAAGCCTTGCCAAAATTTTTCTTTGCCATAATCAGTTGCCCTCCTGGATCTGCTTGATTTCAATGCTCTCCACGAAGGCCTGGAAGCGAGTGCGCAGCTGGCCGGAGGCGGAGTTGATGTATTCTTTTTCGATCGAGCAAACGGGGATGCCGTAGTCGCGCTTTAGTATGAATGTATCGATCACACGCTCATAGCTCCAGTATTCGCAGAATTTATTGGAAGCAATGATTATGCCGTCCGCATTATACTCCTTTGCAAGATCTGCAAGTCTCTTTTTGCGGGCACGCATCTCGTCCTGCGGCATAAAGCGCGGGCAGTTGGAGGTCTTAAGGTAGTGTTCTGCAATCGCTCTGAGCGGGCTCTGCCCTTCTTTCACCTCGATAGGTATGCGGCTTTCAACTGCTCCGTAGCAGAAACGGTCGCAAACAACAAGTGCTCCGCAGCTTTCAACGAGCTTTGTGAAATCAGGATCGTCATTCTCAGAGCCGGCCAGCACGACCTTGCAGCGGAAGTTCTTCTTCTGATCGGGCTCGCGTGTCTTCATCTCTTCAGCCGTCTCACGCAGATACGGAAGAATAAGATACTTGGGGCAGGCAAGTGAAACGAGCTGAATCACATGGAATTCATAACCTGTTATCGTAGGATTGTCGAGCTTGCGATATGAACCGATCTCGTTAATGAGTCTGCAAACTTCATTGTGGTCCTCGATTGCCTTGAGAAGAGTTTCGTCAGAAATGTCTATTCCGAAATGTTCATGCAGAGGCTCGAGTACATGGGCGCGAAGCTGTGTCTCAAAGTGCTGGTAGCTGTTTTCTGTGTTTTTGAAGGGAATATCGGTGAATGTGCAAAAGAAATCGTCGTTGTCGATGATCCTCATGTCGTCGACAGAATCGAGGTGCTTCTGCTGAATATGCTCCTGGAAGCGGCAGGTAGCAGTGCAGGTCTCGGTACCCATCTGAGCATCGAGAAAGTTATAGCCGCCTTCAAGGGCGCGCTCCAGCAGGGAGCGGGCATAATGGCATACTCGGCCGGAAAGATAGTAGGTCGCGAT
>JAIKVS010000183.1 GCA_024685535.1 Oscillospiraceae bacterium
GAAGCAGGGTTCTCGATTCTTATGATGAACGCTTGGAAAAGAGTATACCGGGAACTCTTGCGCGCTTTTCTGCCTTTGCTCTTTTATAACGAGAATATGTGTTCAATGTTGGCTGTTCAGCCAGTTTTTCAGTAGACCCTACTTATGCATGAAAGAAACCTCTTTTGTCTACCATGACAATAGAGGTTTTTCCTGCATTTCAGGCAAAAACAAGCAAATACGAGCAAAACAGAGGCCAAATCGGGCTTCGGAGCGGCTTTGCGGTTGTTCCGGAGCCTGATTTTTACGTTTCCGGGGCAAATCGGATGGTGTACTTTTGTTTGTTCTCTACGCCATCAAAAGAACTGCTGGTGCTGGACCTTGCTATCTCGTCCGCTTCCGCATCCGAGGTCGAGAATACGTGCTCCAGGATTCAGGCACTCTTCAAAATCAGTATACAAGTCGGAGACATCAGCATCCCGTGTCGATAAAGCGTACGTTTCTGCATTGTGGTTATAGTAGTCGAGTGTGCTGCTCACAGCGCCCACCTCCCGAAGCCTAGGCTCAATGCAGCCTTGTAAACTGGGTAGACGATCTCGTTCAGTTGCGAAGCAAACTCCGCTTCAGATAGTCCCTGCTTATATAGTCTTTGCCGAACATCAATGCTGTTCACATGATCAGCAGCGCATTTTTCAAATGCTACATGGACTGGATCATATTGCCACATCAGGTCATAAGCATGGTATTCAAGTTTACATAATCTACTGAAATAAGTATCCCAATCCGGGAGATTATTGCTTTTTGAGCTGTTTATACTCCTCGTTGTCGGATGCAGATTCCAAAGCTCATCATGAGCAACATAGCTCCAAGGGATAAAGTGGTCAATAGAGAACGGACCTTCGCTTATTTCATTTCCCCCATAGATCTCATGGATTGGCCGGATACTTAATACTGAATCCCAGTATGCCTTAACTTTTGTCAGCTTTCTCTCCTGCGGAGGCTCCAGCTTATTTGGGATCCCCGGGACTGATGGATTTCTTCTCTGGAGATACTGGATCATATTGTACTGGATCCAGCCCTTGATGATTTCATAGTTGCTGCGGATATACTCTGCCCAGAGAGGATCAATTGTTATCGTGCTCCTGAGACCTGCAATGTTATCGAAACGGTATATCAGTCCTTCGTGCCCATTGATCCGGTCAGCAAGATCTTGTTTCTTCCCCGACCAGTCATTTCCCTTCATCTGCATGAACGGTGCCTGAAGCCGGTATGGCACATTGTATGTCAGGATGGTCTTCTTTTTGATCAGTTCGTCATCGGTGCATGACTTTAGCGCATCAATGATCACTGTTTTCTTCTCACTGGATTTGAGATTCAGGAGATTCTGCGCGTAATGAACGACCGCTTCCAGATTATCAAACGGTCCGAGATTCAAGCGATACTCCGTCACCATGTACCACGCATCAGCGATCCCAAAGCCATTCAGCAACAGCATAGATATCTTGGAAATACTGATAAAAAGTGGTTCTGGAAATCTCAGCTTCCCGGCACAATTCTACGACAGATGCTCTCTTTTCGTGAGACTATTCCTCGCTTTTCTTTCTGCTTTGCCCACCAGGTCAGGAGTTCTTCGTCCGTCATCTTCTGAAGAAATGGCTTAAGTCTGCCCTGCGATTTTGCTTTTAACAGTGTTTCCTCCGCTATATCCATTGACGGGATCTCCTTTCCATGTTACACTCTATATTGGCTCAGACGCTGAACCGGTGTCGCCCTGTGCTATCCCGGTCTGGATATCAGCGTCTGGGTCAACAGAAGTTCCGATCTTCAGGGAGAGGGCATCTCATTCGTGAGGTGTCCTTTTTACGTTGCACAATATATAAGCGGCAAACCAGATACTATCTGAGCGTCTGCCCTATTCTTTCCCAGTCCCGGAGCTGAAGCGTCATTCCATCCTGCCCTGTTCCTCTTGCTCTGTTCATCGTACCAAAGTACCCACAGTGAGCCTCGGCAAAAACAAGAATTCCATCGCAGCTCACCGGATTGTTTTATCAACAAAATAATGAATTGGAATAATCAGCCCAATATTTGCCTTTTCTTTCTCTCATATTCTTCTTTGGTGATCAGGCCGCTGTCAAGGAGATTCTTATACTTCATCAATTCATCCGCTCCACTGAATGTCGATATTACCTGTCCACTAAAGCCGATACTATGCCGCTCTTCAATACGCTGATTCACATAATCCGCGAACTTATAGTAAACGTCATAAATAAATTTACTTTGACATAATTTGCCACATGTGTTATTCTTCTCCCTGGAGGAGGTGCACATATGAATACCCGAAAGTATAATACCGATCCTGCTCTTTTGCTAGAACAAGGTAAAGCGATAATGTCGTCAACGGACGAATCAAGATTCCTTTTCCGCGTGTTTGCTGTCAACATGGTTCTATCCGGAACTCCTGCTTCGCAAGTTGGTG
>JAIKVS010000198.1 GCA_024685535.1 Oscillospiraceae bacterium
CTGATGTTGCTTTATTGGCAGGTCAGCACCCTGAAGTGTATTTCTACAAGGTGCCTGACCATTCCTGCTGATTGGTGGATGATCAATGAAGATTTTATTAGTTAACAAATTTCTGTATCCGCACGGCGGAGCGGAAACATATATCTTCAGGCTCGGAGAGCAGCTTTGCGCCATGGGGCATGAAGTGCAGTACTTCGGCATGGACCATGAAAAAAGATGCGTAGGCAATTCAGCTGATTCCTACACGTCCAATATGGATTTCCACGGCGGCAGCAAGCTGAAGAAGCTCACTTATCCTTTCAGGATAATTTACAGCGTCGAAGCAAGAAAAAAGATCAGGCTGGTACTTGATGACTTTCAGCCTGATGTTGTCCATCTGAATAATTTCAACTATCAGCTTACTCCCTCTGTGATCCTCGAAACGGTAAAATGGAGGGAAGATACAGGCAATTCCTGCAGAATAGTGGCAACAGCGCATGACTTCAGCCTTGTATGCCCTAACCATATGCTCAATGATCCGATCACGCATGAAAACTGTGAGAAATGTCTGAACGGGGATTACATCAACTGCTTTAAAGGCAGGTGTATCCACGGTTCCTATGCCAGAAGCCTTCTCGGATCGGCAGAGTCATATTTCTGGAAACGGAATGGAGTTTATAGAAATATCGACAAGATCATATGCTGCTCCGGCTTTACCAAAGAAAAAATGGACAGTGACCCTGTCCTGCGGGAGAGAACCGTTGTACTCCATAATTTCATTGAGAGAACCGAGTGGAAATCAGCTGAAAAGAAGGATTATGTCCTCTATTTCGGGAGATATTCTCATGAAAAAGGAATAGAGACTCTCCTTGAAGCTTGCAGATCTCTCCCTGAGATCCCCTTCGTTTTTGCGGGCGCCGGGCCGATGGAAAAGGAAGTAAACAGCGCTGCAAATGTCAGAAATCTTGGCTTCCTGACCGGCAAAGATCTTGAAATGGTCGTCAGGGAAGCGCAGTTTTCGGTGTGCCCATCAGAAGTATATGAAAACTGCCCGTTTTCCGTTCTGGAGAGCCAGACATACGGAACGCCGGTCCTCGGAGCAGATCACGGGGGCATCCCTGAACTCATCCGCAATGGCGAAACAGGGGAACTGTTTGAAGCAAGAAATGCGGAGGACCTGACGGTAAAGATCAGGAACTTATGGAATAATAAGGCGCTGCTGCAGAAATATTCTTCAAACTGCAGATATCTCAGTTTCGATACTGTTGAGACATATTGCGAAAAACTGATGGAATATTACAGATAAAACCGGAGGCAGAGATGAAGGACTATCTGATAGTCGGAGCGGGGCTCTTCGGAGCAGTATTCGCACAGCAGGCAATACAAGCAGGTAAAAGCGTTATAGTTATAGATCGCCGGAATCATATCGGCGGGAATGTCTATACTGAAAATATTGAGGGCATTAATGTCCATAAATACGGTGCGCATATATTCCATACAAATAACAGAGCTGTCTGGGAGTATATTCAGCGCTTCGCGGAATTCAACAGATTCACAAATTCCCCGGTTGCAAATTATAAGGGTGAGATATACTCTCTTCCGTTCAATATGCATACTTTCACAAAGATGTGGCCGGATGTGGTCACTCCGGAGGATGCTGCTGCCCGCATAGCCGAAGAGCGCAAAGAGATAACAGGTGAGCCACAGAACCTCGAGGAGCAGGCCATAGCGCTGGTGGGCAGGGATATTTATGAGAAACTTGTTAAGGGCTATACGGAAAAACAGTGGGGGAGAAGCTGCCGCAATCTTCCGGCGTTCATAATCAGACGCCTGCCCGTCAGATTCACTTTTGATAATAACTATTTCAATGCCCTCTATCAGGGCATCCCTGTCGGCGGTTATACAGCCATGGTCCAAAAAATGCTTGAAGGGGTCGAAGTCCTGCTCGGCGTCGACTATCTGAAAAATAAAAATGAGTTTGAGCGGGAGGCAGAGAGAGTAATCTATACCGGGCCTATAGATGAGTATTTCGCTTATTCTCTTGGCGCCCTTGAATACAGGTCTGTGAGATTTGAGACCGAGCTGTTGGATATCCCAAATTATCAGGGCAATGCCGCCGTGAACTATACTGACCGGGAAACACCCTGGACCCGTATCATCGAGCATAAATGGTTTGAGTTCGGCAAGTATGAAAACGGCAATGATCTACCGAAGACTGTAATAAGCAGGGAATTCAGCTCGGAATGGAAGCCGGGCGATGAACCTTACTATCGCGTCAATGATGAAAAAAACGGGAAGCTATATCAGCAGTATAAAAAACTTGCCTCCAAAGAAAAGCA
>JAIKVS010000031.1 GCA_024685535.1 Oscillospiraceae bacterium
ATACTTTAAAGATACCCTGCAGAAACAGGCCATGATCAATGCAGGCGTTACTTTTGTGCTCAGGCTTGAAAGAGACGGTGAATTTGAAGAGAGCAGCTACAGATACGAAAACGGAATCTCTGATTATGTTTCGGAGCTGGCAGGAGATGATGGCTTCACCGAGACAAGAACTGTAAGCGCTGAAAGAAAAGGCAGAGACAGAGAGGATCGTCCGGAATACAAGCTCAAGATAAATGCTGCATTCTGTTTTTCAAATAAAGTGAACGCCATTGAGTACTACCATAATTCTTCGTGGCTTGAAAACGGCGGTTCTCCCGACAAAGCGGTAAGAAGCGCTTTTACAACAGCCATAGACAATTATATAAAAGCAAACGGGAAATATCAGAAAAACGAAACATCCATTAAATTCACCGATATACAGGATTGCCTCATTCTCATAACGAACTGCTTTTCCACTCAGACTTCCTATGAGAATCAGACTAAAAAGGCAATAAACAACAAGTTCATACAAACGGCTATGACTGAATTCTTCAAGTCGCAGCTTGAGGTGTATTTTATTGAGAACAAGGCAGACGCCGACAAGATTGCCGAACAGGTGCTTATCAACAAGAGAAGCAGAGAGAATGCCGAACGTGCCAGACAGAATATAAAGAAATCCCTGCAGGAGAAGATCGGTATTTCTAACAGGGTACAGAAATTTGTAGACTGCAGAAGCAAGGATACCGGCAAGCGGGAGATCTATATCGTTGAAGGTGATTCGGCCGCCGGCTCCTGCCGCCAGTCCAGGGATGCCGAGTTTCAGGGAGTAATGCCTGTGCGCGGCAAAATACTTAACTGCCTGAAGGCAGATTATGTAAGGATATTCAAGAGCGAGATAATAACAGACCTGCTCAAGGTTCTCGGCTGCGGCGTTGAAGTACGGGACAAGCATACTAAAGATCTGTCATCATTTGATCTGGGCAGTCTGAAATGGAACAAGATCATAATCTGCACGGATGCCGATGTTGACGGTTTTCAGATAAGGACACTTATCCTTACCATGCTTTACCGGCTGACGCCTACCCTGATAAATGAGGGATATGTATATATCGCTGAATCTCCGCTATACGAGATAATAGACAAAGACAAAACATACTTTGCGTATTCCGACAGAGAAAAAGCGGATATAGTTGAAAAACTCGGAAATAAAAAACTCCAGATAAACCGGAGCAAGGGACTTGGTGAAAACGATCCGGAAATGATGTGGCAGACTACGATGAACCCTGCAACGAGAAGACTTATAAAGGTGCTTCCGGAAGATGCAGAGGTCATGTCCCGGATGTTTGATCTGCTGCTTGGCGATAACCTTGAAGGCAGAAAGAAGTTCATATCAGATTTCGGATATAAGTATCTTGATATGCTGGATGTTTCCTGAAGGGATCAGTAATGGCAGTAAGTAAAAGAAAAACAGGAAAAAAAGACAAATCTAATAATATGCCTGTTGAGGCAAAGGCGATAGAACAGCCTATCACACAGACGCTCGAATCAAATTACATGCCATATGCCATGAGCGTTATTGTATCCAGAGCGATCCCTGAGATAGACGGATTCAAGCCTTCGCATAGAAAACTCCTTTATACGATGTATAAAATGGGTCTTCTTACAGGGCAGAGACAGAAGAGCGCAAATATCGTAGGCAGGACCATGCAGCTTAATCCCCACGGGGACGCCGCAATATATGAGACGATGGTAAGGCTTTCCACCGGTAATGAGGCGCTTATTGCGCCATTCGTGGATTCAAAGGGTAACTTCGGAAAGGTATACTCAAGGGACATGTCATATGCCGCCTCCAGGTACACCGAGGCAAAGCTTGCCCCCATATGCAATGAGATATTCAAGGATATTGATAAGGACACTGTTGACTTCACCGACAGCTACGACGGTACACAGCAGGAACCGGTGCTTCTGCCGACCGCATTTCCGAATATCCTTGTGTCTGCAAACTCCGGTATTGCCGTCGGCATGGCAAGCATGATATGCGGTTTTAATCTTAATGAGGTATGTGAAGCTGCGATCAATTATATCAAAGACCCGGAGTATGATCTTTTCGGGTCTATGCCTGCTCCGGATTTTTCCACAGGCGGAGAGATAATTTTCGACCGTGCGGAAATGGAAGAGATATACAGAACAGGCAAGGGCAGCTTCAAGATAAGGTCTAAATGGCGCTTTATCAAAGAACACAATATTATCGAGATATATGAGATCCCATATACTACAACGACAGATATAATCATCGATAAGATTTCGGATCTCTGCAAGTCCGGTAAGATAAAAGAGATCTCCGACATGAGAGATGAAACTGACCTTAACGGACTCAAGCTTGCAATTGAGCTGAAAAGAGGGACCGATCCCGACAAGCTCATGCAGAAGCTGTTCAAGCTGACTACCCTGCAGGATGTTTTCTCCTGCAATTTCAATATCCTTGTTGCAGGGAATCCAAAAGTCATGGGCGTAAAAGAGATCCTTGACGAATGGACTGCCTGGCGTACTGAATGCCTAAGGAGAATGATATTCAGCGATATTGCAAAGAAGAACGAAAAACTCCATCTGCTGGAGGGTCTTGAGAAAATATTGCTGGATATCGACTCTGCCATAGAAATAATCAGAAATACAGAGCTTGAGGATGAGGTCGTTCCCAATCTCATGATGGGTTTCGGCATAGACGAGACACAGGCGGAGTTTGTTGCAAATATAAAACTCAGAAACATTAACAGACAGTATATCTTAAACAGAACTTCTGAAATAAAGCTGCTGAAGGATGAAATAGAGCACCTGAAAGAAGTTCTTAACAGCAACAGAAAGATTCGCGGACTGATAATAGATGATCTGAAGCGTATAAACAAAAAGTATGTAATTCCAAGAAGATCTGACATAGTTTATTCCGCTGATATAGAAGATGAGCCTGCTGAACCGGCCGTAGAGGATTATCCGGTATATATCATTTTTACATCTGAAGGCTATATTAAAAAGCTTTCAGTTCCTGCCTACCGCAACAGCACTGAGCAGAAACTGAAGGAAGGGGACAGCATATCAGAGGTATTCGAGACCAGCAATAACAACGAAATGATCTTCTTTACCGACAAAACCCAGGCATACAAACTCAGGATAAGTGATCTGGAGGATTCAAGATCTGCAAACCTCGGCCAGTTCATTCCTGCAAAGCTCGACTTCGATGAAGGGGAGAAAATCATTGCAGCCTTCATCCCCGGAGATTATTCTTCAACTCTGCTTTTTGTTTATGAGAACGGCAAGGTTTCAAAGGTGCCGATGTCCTCATATGCAACAAAGTCTAACAGAAAGAAACTGATCAACGCATACAGCGACAAGAGCAGGCTGGTAAGAATCATCAGGTTGGATAATGACTGCGATATAGTCCTGTTCACAAATGACGGCAGAGCGCTTCTGTTCAATTCCGCGATGCTTCTGTCTAAAGCCGGCAGATCTTCCGAAGGCGTATATGTCCTAACAAAAAAGAAAGACAGGATCCTTACCGATGCAGCAACTTCCGAAAAGTCAGGACTATCTGATCCGTATCTTTACAAGGTGACAAGGATACCGTCTTCCGGACAGGCTCTGGATCCGGATGACAATATTGAAAAGCAGCTTTCTTTCATAGACTGAACATAAAACACTGAAGGAGGGAGCAAAATGAAGTATAAGATCCTGATTTTAATGATCATTCCCGTTATGCTCCTTTTTTCCTCCTGCGCTCTGTACAATAAAGAATATATATCAGAAAGCGACTATGTTTCTCCAATACAGATAAGATCGGATGAAAACAGGATCATAGTGCGAAACTTCAATGAGCTCAGGATCGCCGTTCAATCGATCATAGACAGGTATGATGAATCTGAAGAGAATATAATAGCATTCGACAGCGTATATGACGGAGATCCCGGGACTGATATAGCTGCCGCCTGCAAACAGGCTAAAACAGAAAATGCTTTCTGCGCCTACTGTGTTGAGGACATAACCTACGATATTTACAAAGTCGTGACCTATTATGAGGCTACGATCACGGTACATTTTGCCGAAACCCTCAAAAACGACATAATCAAGCTCACTTATTCCGGCGAACTGCGAAAGTATATCAGCGAAGCTATAGAAAACAGGCTCAGGCAGCTTGTGCTTCTGGTTGATTACAGCAATTATAATGAAGATGACATCGAGGGAATGGTGTCTGATTTTTATGTTAAAAATCCTCTTTCCGCTCCCAGGGAGCCAAACGTCTCAGTGGGCGTATATTCCGGAGCAGGGAAGCAGAAGCTTTATGAGATTAACTTCGATTACGGCCTTACGCAGGAGGAGCTAGATCTCAGGACGGTTAAAACTTCAGCCTTTGTTTTTCCTGGCATAGAAACCGATGAGATGACAGATCTTGAGAAGGCTGTTTACGCCTGCGCATATCTGATAAAGAATACTGAGTATTCATCTGCCCGAAGTGACAATACGGCTTATTCCGCACTCATTGAATGCAAAGCAAACAGTCAGGGTCTTTCGATGGCTATGATAGCTCTCTGCAGCAGGCTTGATCTTGACTGCAGACTTGTCTACGGCCAGAAAAACTGGCAGAATCATTACTGGAATATTATAAAAATAGACGACAGATTCTATCATCTTGACGTTGAAACATGCATAAATGAGGGGATAGAAGAGGGCTTTCTCCTTAATGACGAGAGCATGTGGGTGACCTACAGATGGGATATGTCCGGATATCCACAGTGTTCCGAGCTGGCAGACTATTCTGAAGAAATGTTCTCTCCGTATCTGCATGTTAAGGAAGCTGCCGTTCCTGACGGTCCTGATACTGCTGCCGGCAGCTGAAACAGTATACTTGACATTATATTTTTTTGTGATAATATATCTATGCTCTATGCTGTTTCGCGGCTTTAGCTCATCCGGTAGAGCGCCACCTTGCCAAGGTGGAGGTAGCGAGTTCGAGCCTCGTAAGCCGCTCCAAGTAAAAACAGGCAGAAGCATTTTAAAGCTTCTGCCTGTTTTTTGTGTTCATAAGAGATAACACCTGGCTGTAAGAAAAGAAGGCATCTGATAAGGAGGCCATCTTTCTGATTGCTGACTACAAAACGGATAGATAATTACTTTTTAACCTATGATCCGGGATATAAGCATAAAGATATAACTGTTGCAGTTAAAGATGAGAAGAACCGGCTTCTAAAAGATCTTCTGATTATCTTTTCTGATTATCTTTAATATAGTCTGTAATATAGTATTATTATTTTTATTTTTATTTATTATTTATATTTTTATTTATACTTGTATTGTTATTTTTATTTATATTTATATTTAAAGAGCAATATTATCTGTCATATCCCGAGACGAATGCTGACTATGTCAATAAATTCAGACCCAATTAGTATATTACCTGATTATGCCCTTAAAATGCGCTGTATGCGTTTTTTGTTTTCAGGAATGATTCTATATTGGCAAACTTTAAAAATCTCTTTAAGGAGCTAAATAATAAGCTTATTTCGATTAATAAGAAATATCTTCGTGAAGATTTTCAAAGAATGAAATCATCCCATATCGTTGCGGGTATCGGAGTGGCTGAGAGAATACCTGCTTTTTTTACTTGAGTTTTGTAAGTGAATATATGTCAGTGCGTCTGTTATTTAAAAGCGGGAGCTGTGCTCTGACCGATTCTGTTTCTTTAAGATCAAGCTCAACGACCTGAATGCCTTCTTCTGTTCCCATCTGACATATCACATCACCCCATGGGTTTACCGCAATGCTGTGGCCCCAGGAATGATAGGAAGCTCCTTTATCGAGAGCAGGTGCAGTTCCTATAGCGTAGTACTGGTTGAACATAGCCTCTGCCCTGAACATCAGTTCCCAGTGGGCAGGTCCGGTAGTAAAGTTGAATGAAGCAGGGCACAGAACGAGCCTCGCCCCGTCTGCTGCCATAAGCCTTCCAAGCTCCGGAAAACGGAAATCAAAACAGACGCATATACCCATCTTTCCAAATTCGGTATCAAACACTGTGACTGAATTTCCCGGGCAAAGTGTGTCAGACTCTCTGAAAGACTGCCCGTTTTTAATATTTATATCGAACATGTGCATTTTACGGTGCCTGGCTATCTGAATACCTTTACGATCGAATACATATGCTGTATTGTAAATTTTCCCGGCTTCAGATTCAGGCATGGTGCCGGCCGAGAGATATATATTGTATTTTTTCGCTAATTCAGCACATAGGGAATAAACAAAGCCGCCTTCAGGTTCAGCATAAACAGGGAAGAGGGAAGACTGATACGGACAGCAGAACATCTCAGGAAGCGTGAGCATATCCGCTTTATTTTCCGCGGCTGTTTTAAGCAGCGATTCAAGAAGCAGCGGCAGTTCGTTCTTATCAGAGGGGACTTTTATCTGCGCCTGCATGATCCTCAGTTGATTCATCATATATTCCTCCTGTAAGTAATAAAGGGTCTGAGAGCTTAAAAACTCTCAAACCCTTTAATTGGTGCGGATAGTGGGACTTGAACCCACACGCGGTGAAGCACAGGAACCTAAATCCTGCGTGTCTGCCAATTCCACCATATCCGCTTGAGCATCGAAATGTTATCACACGCGATTCTTCAAGTCAATATCACAATGAAGCCGACAGTTATTTCTTATAGCTGTCCTTCAGTGCAACTGACCTGTTGAATACCATATGGTCCGGAGTGGAGTCGACATTATCCACGCAGAAATATCCCTGCCTGATAAACTGGAAGGAAAGAGAGTCGGAGCTTTTATCCGGGATCTGATGCTGCCTCACTGAAGACTCTATCTTGCAGTTATCAACAACGATAAGGCTTTCAGGATTAAGGCAGTCGATATAGTCCTTGCCGCTCCCGTCAGGATCGGGATCGGAGAAAAGATAGCCGTAAAGGTTGACTGTTGCATCAACACAGTCAAGTGCGTTTACCCAGTGGATGGTAGCGCCTTTGACCTTGTGTCCGTCTGCAGGGTCGCCGCCTCTGCTGTCAGGCTGATACTCGCAGAGTATCTCTGTGATGTTGCCGTCGGCATCTTTTTTGAAGCCGGTGCAGGTTATAACATATGCGCCTTTGAGTCTTACCTCGTTGCCGGGGAAGAGCCTCTTGAACTTTGGAATCTGGGTCTCGCTGAAATCCTCTGCCTCCACCCAGAGATATTTAGAGAAGGAAACCTCTCTTGAACCTGTTTCCGGATGGACAGGGTTGTTTTCAACGGTGAGATACTCGGTCTTATCTTCAGGATAGTTTGTTATAACCAGTTTAACGGGATGGATAACGGCCATGAGACGCTGTGCATTCTCATTAAGATCGTCTCTGAGGCAGCTTTCAAGCAAAGCCCAGTCAACAGTTGAATCGACCTTTGAAACTCCAATGCGTTCACAGAAATCACGGATTGAGCGCGATGTATAGCCTCTGCGTCTGAGTCCGCAGAGAGTCGGCATACGGGGATCGTTCCAACCGGATACGATCTTCTGATCCACAAGGTTTCTGAGCTTTCTCTTGGACATTACCGTATAGTTGATATTAAGGCGCGCAAATTCGATCTGTCTCGGCTTTATGCCCGGGATGGAAACATTTGATACCACCCAGTCGTAAAGGGGCCTGTGGGCTTCATATTCGAGAGAACAGAGGGAGTGAGTGATGCCTTCCAGCGCATCCTGTATTGGATGTGCGAAGTCATACATCGGGAAAATGCACCACTTCGTGCCCTGTCTGTGATGCTCTATGTATCTTATCCTGTAGAGGACAGGATCTCTCATGTTGAAGTTGCCGCTGTTGAGATCGATTTTTGCTCTCAGAGTATATTTTCCTTCCTCGAACTCACCGTTTTTCATCCGTTCGAAAAGATCGAGGCTTTCTTCAACAGGTCTGTCTCTCCACGGACTGACTGCAGGATGAGAGGTATCGCCGCGGTATTCTCTGAACTGTTCCGGCGTAAGCTCACATACATATGCAAGGCCTTTTTTGATCAGTTCAACCGCAAGCTCATAAGTTTTTTCAAAATAATCTGAACCGTAAAAGAACCTGTCGCCCCAGTCAAAGCCAAGCCAGTGGATATCCTCCTGAATTGCCTCGACATATTCAGAGTCTTCCTTTGCGGGGTTGGTATCGTCCATTCTGAGGTTGCAGATACCCCCGAATTTTTCGGCAGTTCCGAAATCTATAGTAAGCGCCTTGCAGTGGCCGATATGCAGGTAACCGTTCGGTTCAGGCGGAAACCTTGTATGTACCTGCATTCCGTAGCAGCGATTGCCTTCCGAAAGATCCTCATCGATAAACGCTTCAATAAAATTTCTGTTTTCTTCCATGACTGCTCCCAATAACAATGATGTTACTGATTATAATCTATGAAAAAGCTAAAAACAACTGTTTTCGTCTGCTTTGAACAAAACAGCATTATGATATTTGTTTGTATTGACAAAAGAATCATTATTTATTATACTTTCACAAGTAAAAGCTGTGATGGGCAGGAGTAGACAGTCTGTTATTTCCAGAGAGAGCATGTTTGGTGTGAATGCTCAGTAATAACTGTTGAAGGTCGGCCCGGAGTTTCCGTTATGAACCATCAGTAGTTTCGGACGTTTTATCAGCGTTAATGATATCGAGTGCCGTATCTTAAATACGGAATTCAGGTGGTACCGCGGTATTTTAACGCCCTGAAGCAATGCTTCGGGGCGTATGTTTTTTAGGAGATCATGGTTATGAAAGAACTACCGAAAGTGTATGATCCCAAGGCTGTTGAGAGCAGAATTTATGATTTCTGGATGAAAGGCGGCTTCTTCAAGGCTGTTATTGATAAGAACAAGAAGCCATTTTCAATTGTCATGCCGCCTCCCAACGTTACCGGTCAGCTGCATATGGGCCATGCGCTCGACGCTACTCTGCAGGATATTCTCACAAGATACAACAGGATGCAGGGTTTTTCGGCGCTGTGGCTTCCCGGTGTAGACCACGCAGGCATAGCGACGCAGATCAAAGTTGAGGAAGTGCTCAGAAAGGAAGAGCATAAGACCCGCTATGATCTGGGAAGAGATAAATTCCTCGAGCGAGTATGGGAATGGAAAGGGAAGTACGGTGACAGGATCGTCGAGCAGCAGATGAAGCTCGGTGTTTCCTGCGACTGGGACAGAAACAGGTTCACAATGGACGATGTCTGTGCCAGAGCGGTAAGAGAGACATTCTGTGATCTTTATGAAAAGGGCCTTATATACAAAGGAAAAAGGATCATCAACTGGTGTCCTCACTGCCGCACTGCGCTCTCTGATGCTGAAGTTGAATACAAGGATATTCCCGGTCATTTCTGGCATATAAGATATCCGGTCGAAAACTCGGATGAAGAATTCATCATAGCCACAACCAGACCCGAGACCATGCTAGGCGATACCGGCGTTGCGGTTAATCCAAAAGATGAAAGATATACGCATCTTCTTGGAAAAAACGCAATTCTTCCTCTTGTAGGCAGAAAGCTTCCCATAATCGCGGATGATTATGTTGAACTCGATTTCGGTACGGGCGCCGTTAAGATGACTCCGTGTCATGATCCCAACGACTATGAAGTCGGTCTGCGTCATGACCTGGAGCAGGTGCAGGTTATCGATGAAGACGGCAGGATCATAAACGGCGGTATCTATAACGGTCTGGACAGAAATGAATGCAGAGACAGGATCGTTAAGGATCTTGAGGAGCAGGGTTACCTTGTAAAGGTAGAGGATTACAGCCATAACGTCGGCTGCTGCTACAGATGCGGAACTGTTGTTGAGCCGCTTATCAGCCCGCAGTGGTTCGTTAAGATGAAGCCTCTCGCAAAAAAGGCGATAGATGTTGTAAAAGACGGCCGCATCAAATTCGTACCGGAACGCTTCACCAAGACCTATACGAACTGGATGGAAAATGTTCATGACTGGTGTATCTCCAGACAGCTGTGGTGGGGGCATCAGATCCCTGCGTGGTACTGCAGCGACTGCGGTGCTATCACTGTATCGCGTGAAGATGCAGTTGAATGCTCCACATGTCACTCCAGGAATATAGTTCGTGATGAGGATGTTCTCGATACCTGGTTCTCATCCGCTCTCTGGCCTTTCTCAACCATGGGATGGCCTGAAAAGACTGACACGCTTGATTACTGGTATCCTACCTCTGTTATGGTCACAGGCTATGATATCATTTTCTTCTGGGTCGCGAGAATGATCTTCTCAGCTATGGAACAGATCGACGAAGAACCGTTCAAAACTGTTTTCATACATGGCCTTGTTCGTGACAGCCAGGGCAGGAAAATGTCTAAATCCCTCGGCAACGGCATAGATCCGCTTGATATGATCGATGCGTACGGCGCTGACGCGCTCAGATTCAATCTTGTTACCGGAAACTCTCCCGGCAACGATATGCGCTTCTACGTTGAAAAATGCGAAGCTATGCGTAACTTCTGCAACAAGCTCTGGAATGCATCCCGTTTTGTGATGATGAACCTGTCCATCGAGAAAAATGAGCTTCCCGAAAAGCTTGAGCTGGAAGATAGATGGATACTTTCCAAGCTCAATTCAGTTATAGCAGAAGTCAACACCAATATGGACAGCTTCGAGCTCGGCGTTGCCGCCGGAAAGATATATGACTTCATATGGGATTCCTACTGTGACTGGTATATTGAGATCACCAAGCCCAGACTGAACGGAGAAGATGAGGAATCAAGGATATCCGCACAGAAGGTTCTTCTCTATGTGCTTACCGAGATACTTAAGCTTCTGCATCCTTTCATGCCGTTCATAACAGAGGAGATCTGGCAGTCACTTCCGCACGAGGGAGATGCACTGATGACCGAGAGTTATCCGGTTTATACTGAATCTTTTGATTTCACCGATGATGAGCGCAGTTTTGAGGCAGTTATGGATGCTATAAAGGCTGTCAGGGCACGCAGAGCTGAAATGAACGTGCCGCCTTCAAAGAAGACTCATCTATTCATCGTAACACCGGAAGCCGGTATTTTCAGTGACAGCACGCTTCTTATCAAAAAGCTTGCATACGCCGAAGATATTTCAGTGATCGTTGAGATCCCTGAAAACTCAGAAAAGATGGTTAATATAGCAACTGATAACGCAAGGATCTTTATCCCGCTGCAGGAACTGGTGGATGTTGATAAAGAGATCCAGCGTCTTGAAAAGGAACTCGAAAAATCGGAAAAAATGCTTGCTTCACAGATCGCAAAGCTTTCTAATGAAAACTTTGTTTCAAGAGCTCCGGAGAATGTTGTCAACGTCGAAAGAGAAAAGAAGAGCAAGCTTGAGGCTCTGATAGTCAACCTCAGACAAAGCCTCTCAGAGATGAGATCGCTTTAAATAAACGGAGCAGCAGATAAAAACTGCTGCTCCGATCTGATATTATTTATACCGGGTATTCAAATGCTGAATGAAATAGAAAAAAAAGAATATCTTGCCCTAAGAAAAAAGATCATCTGCAAAGACTTCTCATTTCTTAATGATAAGCAGCTTGAGGCAGTTCTTGCAACTGAAGGGCCTCTGCTTATTCTTGCCGGAGCCGGAAGCGGAAAAACCACCGTATTGATAAACAGGATAGCAAATCTTATTAAATACGGAAAAGCTTCCGACTGCAATGAAGTTTCAGATTCCATTGAGAGTTCTGACCTTATTACTATGAGAGCAGGCGGATCCGAGGCGGAACCGCTTTGTTCCTATGGCAAGGTAGAGCCCTGGAGGATCCTAGCCATCACCTTTACAAACAAGGCTGCAGCAGAGCTTAAATCCAGGCTTGCAAGAAAGCTTGGTGAAACAGCAGAGGATATCTGGGCATGTACATTCCATTCCGCCTGTGTCCGTATTCTGCGCAGGGATGCTGAACTGCTGGGATATCAGTCGAATTTCACTATTTATGATACTGATGACAGTATATCACTTATCAAAAAAATAGAGAAGGACCTTGATATTGACAGCAAGGATTTCAATCCCAAAGCCATAGCGGGGGAGATAAGCTGGCTCAAGAACCAGCGGATATCCCTCTCGGAATATGAAAGCAGCGCAAGAAAATTCAACGATTTCAGAAAGATCAAGTATGCTGCTGTATACTCAGAATATATAAAACGTCTCTTTTCTGCCAACGCTATGGATTTTGATGATCTCATAGCCAATACGGTAAAACTCCTCGGTGATTTCCCGGAAGCAAGAGAATACTGGCAGAGACGCTTTAAATACATACTGATCGATGAATATCAGGATACTAATCATCTTCAGTATCTTCTTTCATCACTCCTGTGCGGTAACGGGAATCTGTGTGTGGTCGGAGATGATGACCAGAGCATCTATAAATTCCGCGGAGCCAACATTGAAAACATTCTCTCCTTTGAATCTGAATATAAAAACTGCCGCACTATAAGACTGGAGCAGAATTACAGAAGCACAGAGCACATACTGTCTGCAGCAAACTCCGTTATCAGAAACAATATCGGCAGAAAAGG
>JAIKVS010000036.1 GCA_024685535.1 Oscillospiraceae bacterium
AGATGAGGGAATAAGAGGAGCGATGCTTTCCGGAGTTCTGGCCGGTTATCAGGTCGTGGATGTGAAGGCCACTCTTCTCGATGGCTCATTCCATGAGGTCGATTCCTCAGAACTGGCATTCAAGATATGCGGAAGCATGGCTTTCAAGGAAGCCTGTGAAAAAGCGGATCCGACATTGCTTGAGCCTATAATGAAGGTTGTAGTTACCGCACCTGAAGAATATATGGGCGATGTCATCGGAGACCTTAATGCCAGACGCGGTCAGATCACCGGAACGGATATCCGCAGCGGAGCCGCAATAATCGAGAGCAAAGTCCCGCTCTCAACGATGTTCGGTTATGCCACCGATCTTCGCAGCAAAACGCAGGGCAGGGCAACATACAGCATGGAGCCCAGCCATTTCGTGGAGCTGCCAAAAAATCTGCAGGATCAGCTTGTTAATGCAAACAAGTTTGGTTTTAATTTCAGCAAATTCATGTAGGTTATTTAATATTTTTCATTTTCATTTATTATTGATTCTTTTGAGGAGGATATCAAAATGGCAAAACAGATGTACAACAGATCTAAGCCCCATGTAAACATTGGCACCATCGGTCATATCGACCACGGCAAGACCACCCTTACCGCTGCCATCACCAAGTACCTTTCCTTCCAGGGACAGGCAGAGTACACGGACTACTCTTCCATCGACAAGGCTCCTGAAGAGAGAGAGCGTGGTATCACCATCAACACCGCACACGTTGAGTATGAGACTGCAAACCGTCACTATGCCCACGTTGACTGCCCGGGCCATGCTGACTACATCAAGAACATGATCACCGGCGCTGCTCAGATGGACGGTGCTATCCTTGTTATTGCTGCTTCCGACGGACCTATGGCCCAGACTCGTGAGCACCTTCTGCTTGCCCGTCAGGTCAACGTTCCTTCCGTTCTCGTGTTCCTGAACAAGTGCGATCAGGTCGATGATGAGGAGCTCCTTGAGCTCGTAGAGATGGAAGTTCGTGAGCTTCTTGACTTCTACGGCTTCCCTGGAGATGACACTCCCATCATCCGCGGCTCCGCTCTTAACGCTCTCGTTTCTGAATCCACCGATCCCAACGCTCCCGAGTATGCCTGCATTAAGGAACTCATGGACGCTGTTGACAGCTGGATCCCCACCCCCGAGCGTAAGTCCGATCTGCCCTTCCTTATGCCAATTGAGGACGTTTTCACCATCTCCGGACGTGGCACTGTTGTTACCGGCCGTGTAGAGCGTGGTCGTGTTAAGATCGGCGATAAGGTCGAGATAGTCGGTCTCAAGGATGAGAGCACTGAGACTGTCGTTACCGGTACCGAAATGTTCCACAAGACCCTCGAGTACGCAGAGGCCGGCGACAATGTCGGATGCCTGCTCCGTGGTATCGATAAGAAGTCCGTTGAGCGTGGTCAGGTTCTGGCTGCTCCCAAGAGCATCCACCCCCACACCAAGTTCAAGGGTCAGGTTTACGTCCTGAGCAAGGAAGAAGGCGGACGTCACACCCCGTTCTTCAACAACTACCGTCCTCAGTTCTATTTCCGTACCACCGACGTTACCGGCGTTATCTCCCTTCCTGAAGGTGTTGAAATGTGCATGCCCGGCGACAACGTTGACATGGACGTTGAACTGATCACCCCGATCGCCATTGAGAACGGACTCCGTTTTGCTATCCGTGAAGGCGGCCGTACTGTTGGTTCCGGTGTTGTTATCGCTATCAACGAGTAATATCTGTTTTAAATAAGAAAAAACAGGAGCGCTAAGCGCTCCTGTTTTTTATATTCAATATTGTTTATTTAGACTGATTTTTTGAAGGATTATCATATCCAAAGACTTCAAACAGTTTGGCGTACATTTCATTCCTGTTGGACGGATCAGTATTCATATAGTTTCCGTCGAGGAAACGCCACTCGCTTTTCGAAGGATCTACCCAGCCGAATTCGCAGTCACATTCGGGGTGCAGAGATTTAAATTCCTCCTGCTGGTCAACGGGAATATAACTCATAGTGCAGTAGAATCTCTTCAGATCTAGGTCATAGAGAGGAGTGATATCTTTTACCAAAGCAAGATTGCTGATGTTAAGATACTGCAGATTCTTGCATGACGCGAGGGGGGAGATATCAGTTACGCGGGATGAGAAGCACTCAAGATAAATAAGGTTTTCACAATTTGCCAGAGGAGCAAGGCTTTCTACCCAGCTTACAGATAGTACTGCCATCTCAAGATTAGGCATATGCTGTGCAAAATCGATATTTGTGATACAGTTGTGTCCGAGATCAAGATATCTGACATCGGTGCAGTACTTAAGTTCAGAAGCAAACTGATCTGTAACACATCCTGTAGCCCACACCTTTTCCGTGTCAGTCAGACAGTTATAAACGGCGTAACTTCCGTCAGCAGTCTGTCCGTATCCGCTAATATAGACTCTCCATACCACTTTTACATCCGGATAATCGTCTCTGAGTTTCGCCATAACGGGACTAGAGACTTCACATTTATCCAACTTCAGGTATTTTAGACTGTTCATAGCCGGCATAATCGGCCTAATTACGGATTCGACGCCTTCATCATAAATCTTGACATCAATATATTCCAGCCGTTCATCTGACGTAGAGACCGGTTTTTCGAACAGAAGAAACTTATAATCGAATGTGACGTCCGGCCGTGAACCGACAAGCACTCCGACCTGTTCAATGGTCAAGTTATCATTGAAAACAGCACCGTTTTTAGATTCTGTGATTTTTTCGTCAATTTCGGTCACTGGAACAGCAGGGGTCAGATTTACTTTCTGCAGAGACGGAAGCTTTTTCAGTTCCCGTGCCGCTTCGTCTATCAACTCAGCAGGAAGCGTACTCAGATCAAGTGAAGCTGTGTCAATCGGGATCTGTTTATTATTTATATGAACATTATATGAGATCAGAGCATTAGGGAAAGCTGCCTGCAGTTCATCCAGATCCTGTAATGTGAATTCCATACCGTTTTCCAGATAGATGTTTTGCAAAGCTGGGAGTAGTGCAGCATTCTCAATAAGACCGGCAATGTGATCTAAGTCAGATGCAGTGACATCGGTATCGTATTCATATACGGTTACGAGACTTCCGTCAGAGCCTTTAAGTTCAACGGAGACAGGCTCTGGCTCAGGAGTTTCCATAGGTTCTGGGATGCTTTCCGTAACTGCAGGAGCAGTTATCGCAGGTGCAGAAGCGGGTCGGCCGGATGTCTTTCCACATGCTGAAGAAACTGTTATGAATATCATAACCGGAATTATCAGCAGAAGGATTTTTCTGTTCATAAATATCATACATCACCCCGTAAAACATAATAGATCGGCAAATTGTACCATTAAATAGGACGGATAAAGAATTTGACAGTGCCAGTGAGTGATATTATAATACAATAACTTGAAAAGATATAGGATAAATTTATGCAGCATCTCGATAAAACAAATAAACACAGAAATAAAAGATCACAAGGAAAAGCTGTCCTGATTGCTTTGACATTGATCATCATCGCCGGATCCGTAATAGCGGTTTTGCTGCTTGCAAGGAATAAAGATAAAGGAAGGCCGGGTGAACCTGTCGAGACCATTGAACCTGTAACAGATACTTACATCGGTAATGCAGGTTTTATCGGAGCTATCGAGAATCCTGCTGACGAAAAACGAGAACCTACGGTATTGATCTCTGAAGTTATGCCTAAAAACCGTGCAACGATCAGAGATCTTGATGGTGATTTCCCGGATTATATAGAATTATGGAATGTTTCCAATAAAAGTGTTCCACTTACCGACTGGATTCTGTCAGATAAGCGCGGTGGCGGAGGCTGGTCTTTTCCAAATATAGAAATTGCTCCCGGAGAGTTTCTCCTTGTATTTGCTGATGGGAAAAACATAAACTCCGGCGAACTGCATACAGACTTTGCCGTATCTGCAGGAGAGACAGTATTCCTTTATGATCCTGAAGGCGCTCTTGTGGACACCCTGACCTGTAATGCAACTCAGGCTGATACATCCTGCGTGAAAGATGCCGGTATGGAAACTGTGGTTACGCTTTATCCATCACCAGGGCATCAGAATACACCAGAAGGTTATGCTGAATGGCAGGAAACCATGAAAGCAGACGGACCTCTTATGATCAATGAGGTCGTGGTGGCAAATTATTCTTCACTTAAGTATACAAACGGAATAAATGTCGAATATCCTGACTGGGTGGAAATAAAAAACATCTCTTCTTCATCTGTTCAGCTGTCAGATTATTATTTGTCAGATACAAGTGATGATCTGAAGAAATGGAAGTTTCCCATGAGGGAACTCGCTGCCGGAGGCAGTATAATCGTTCTTTGTGATCCTGAAATAGAGCCTTCAGGTGATAACTATCTGTTTGCCGAATTCTCTCTGAATTCACAGGAGGAACAACTATACCTGAGCAATTCAAAAGGATTGATAGATTATATGCCGCTGAAGGATATTCCTTATGAATGCAGTTTAGGGCGAGTGAGTGGCAAAAACGGTTCTTTCTATTTTGATCAACCTTCTCCTAATGCTGAAAACAAGGGTGGCGTCAGATATGTTGCCCCATCACCGGTATGTCTGACTGCTGAAGGAGTTTATGATGGTACTGAGAGCCTTGAGGTGGAGCTGAAGGGAGAGGGGCATGTACACTATACACTTGACGGAACGGTACCTACAGCTGAAAGTGAGAAATATACGGGGCCAATAACTGTTACAGGAACTACAGTGATAAGGGCGGTTTCAGTTATACCCGGTGCAATGGTAAGCAGACCTGCTACATTCAGTTATTTCCTTAATGAAAACTGTACACTGCCAGTGGTCAGTCTTGTGGTAGATGATTTTAAAGAATATGACAGAGTTTGCAAATGGATCGACAAGACAGTTGATCTTCCGGCGAACGTTGCTCTATTCGAGGATGGGGGAACTTTCAATCTCGGCTGTACCGTAAAGCTGACGGGTCAGGCAAGCCTTGAAGAGTATATGAAGAAAGGCATGCGTGTAAAATTCAGCGGGGCTTTCGGACAGGATAAGCTTCGCTATGATCTTTTCGGAGAAGGCGAGAAGGAATACGGTATGCTTTCTATCAGGACAGGAAATGATAACGGCAGAACATATATCAGAAACGAGCTTTGCCAGAGTCTTGCATATGACCTGGCACCGGATATGATCTCACAGCATGGCAAGTACTGCGTTGTTTTTATAAACGGTCAGTATTACGGCATTTATTGCCTGAAAGAGAAAGTCAACGATCAGTATATTGCCGATTGTGCGGGAGTGAGCAAGGGCAGTCTTGAGACAGAGACGTTAGAAGATGTGTTCCTCTATACTTTCAGCAAACCTATATATAACGATGTTTTCTTCTATGCTTCCAACAGTGACATGCGAGTTCAGGAATACTATGAACGCGTAGCATCACAGATAGATATGGACAATTTCATCGACTGGTATGTTATTCAGGGATACTGTGGAAACTGGGATCTCTTTTACCGGAACGTAACATTTTACAGGTCTACTGAATCCGATGGCAAGTGGCGCGTTGTTTTGTATGATTTGGATCATTCCTTTGAATACCATGAATATGCTTTCAACAACACATACAGGCTAAATTATCAGAAGAGTCTTATGGCGCAGCTGCTGACACATCTTTTGAAAAACGAAGAGTTCAGAACAAAGTATCTTGAACGTACAGCCACGGCGCTCACTACTGTGTTTACAAATGAAAAAGTGCTGAAACGTATCGATGAACTGGAGCAGGTCATACTGCCGGATGTTGAACGGGACAGCGTACGCTGGGGAAGAACTCTGAGGGATTATAATTATTATATGAATACGCTTAAGAGCTTCATTGAAAAAAATAAGATTGACTATGGACTCATCTGCCGAAATAATATTTGCCTGTATCTCAACATATCTGATCAGGAACTCATGTCGTACGCCCGATAATTCAAAAAGACCGCGGTGCATACCGCGGTCTTTTCTGCTAATAATCTCAAAAGAACAACTCTAGACAGTTATAAAGGCTTGTACACCAGGATTCGAAATGGTGCTTCACGTTTTCAATAATTACCTGATATGAGTTCTCGTTATCCGAGAACTGTTCACTGTTTATCAAAGTGGTATAGAGCTGCTCAGACTGGGCTCGGATTTGGTCATTTGCTCCTACGGAAGCATAGAAAGCGTGAAGCGGGTATGAATTGTATTTCTCCGTAATAGCATCCATTTTGCTCTGAAGATTCACTCTTGAGGGAGCAATAAGGGCATACCATGAAAAATATTCCATGTCATCCGGCAGTATGTTCAGATAACCGAACATTGCACTCCAGGATAAACCGAAGTATGCAAAATGATCTCTTACAGCAGAAATAGACTCTCTGCCTGGATCTGAAGCGTAAGTTGAATAATTATTAACTATGAAAGGCAGTATATCGTTGGCGATCTCCTGGGCAAACTGAGATCCGTCGGTAAGAAGCTGATCCCAGTCATATGCTTTCCGCGAGCAGGAATAATCATTAGTACATGTTACCGATGCGATGATAAGAGCTCTGCATGTTTTTCTGTAGATCATATTGTCTACAAGGTTCTTTGCATTTACCGTTTTACCGCCGTAATCATGATCTTCTGAAAACCAGTATTTCTCATCATCACCAGCGCCGTGGGTCAGAATAAGCACGTCA
>JAIKVS010000013.1 GCA_024685535.1 Oscillospiraceae bacterium
CTCTCCCCTGTCCTTCAGCCAGCTGAGATATGACCTGACCGTACTCCCTGCCAGCACATACTGCTCGAAATTCATGGTGAGCGAATATTCATTGAACAGCATCTTCAGCAGTTGTTCGAAGCACAGAGCCTCGGAGCATAATTCGAGAATCCTGCCTGCGATTTCGTTCACTGTAGCTATGTTATACTGGGCAAGAGCGCTTATGTCCTCTGTCGCTGCGGCATGGGAGGGGACGAACATTGCGGCGCTCATGTTCTTTACCCTTTCAAGCGTATCAAGATAGGCGGCCACATCGTAGATGAAGCCTATCCTGTATTTCTCCAGAGTCTCCCTGCTTGAAAGACAGTCCGCAAGAAATACAACGTCATCCGGGGTGCGGAAGCCGCACATGTCGAAGAAATGTCCCGGCAGCGGTATCAGCTCAAAACCATCGGGAAGAACCGCCTCTGTAAGCAGCGAAGCAGAACTGTCCTGCGCCATAAGAAATTTGTGGCGAAGCTCCTTAAATGGGAATCCACCGTATAAAAACGACGGTTCAAGCAGAGGGTGCACGGTGAAATCCCGCTCTATGCCGGGAGCGAAGATGCTGCAGCCGGTCTGATTCTGAAGATACCGGTTTCCGCCGATATGATCTGCGTTGGAATGGGTGTTGTATATGGCGATGAGTTTCCATTTGTTAGCATCGAGTATCTGCCGGATCTTTCTTCCGGCGTCCTTGTCGTTCCCGCTGTCTATCAGGCATACTTCGCTGTCACTGATACGTACAAGGCCTATTTTTGCGGGACTCTGGATATAATATGTCCTGTCGGACACCTGTATGAGCTCGAACACTTCCGCACCTCCCTTACCGGATATGCAATGATGCAACAATCATACGACAGGGAGCCTTTTAAATCAAGAAAATCAATTGACAGGCAGGTGCGCTATGAATTAGAATTTCGAATAATGAGAGGTGATCCGAAATGTTCAACCTTATTCCGCTCCTGTTTCTAACCCCCAGCATAATACTGATAGCGGCAGCAGTCATCCCGGCTGTTGTGCTTATTATTTATGTCTACAGGATGGACAGACTGGAAAAAGAGCCGTGGTCTATGATATGGCGTCTTGCGCTTTTAGGTGCCATCTCAACCGCCCTTGCCCAGCTTACGGAAAATGCCGGGATCGCCATTCTTCCGCATCTGGCCAGAGCCGGAAGCAAAGCGTACTATGCGATATTGTGTTTTGTGATCGTCGCTGTGTCTGAAGAGGGGTTCAAATATCTCATCCTGAAGCTGCGTACATGGAGAGCTTCATCTTTCAACTGCCGTTTTGACGGGATAGTATATGCCTGTGCGGTCAGTCTGGGGTTCTCACTTTGGGAGAATATAATGTATGTAACGGCCTACGGCATGAGCACGGCGATCGTCAGGGCTATAACGGCTATCCCCGGTCACGCCTGTTTCGGAGTGTTCATGGGGGCCTTCTATGGGGTGGCAAAACAGTATGAAACATACGGAGCCTATACTGAATCAGGATTATTCAGGCTTCTTGCCGTAATAGTACCGGTACTGCTTCACGGCACATATGACTATCTTGCCATGAGGAATGATCAGGGTTTGCTTCTCGTATTCATTGCCTTTATTGCAGCCATGTTCTTCGTAGCGTATAAAACGGTCAAAAAGCTGTCCAGGACAGACAGGTATCTGTAAGGCAAAAAGATTGATATTAGTACCCGATTATGGTATTTTATTGAAGAAATAAGACCAAAAACAGAGGAAATACTTATGGGATCAGTGCTCTATACAATAGGATATGCAGGTTTTCCGGATATAAGAGAATTCATCGGTGAACTGAAGAAACACGGTATCACCACCCTTATCGATATAAGAAGAAAACCGTATCAGGCATATTTTGAGCAGTATGAGGAAAGCTCACTGAGAAACACCCTTACCAGGGAAGACCTGGCGTACATCAAGTTTTACGATGATTTCGGCATGGGCACAGTTGAGTATGAGGAAGAGCCGGAGACTCCCGTGGATTTTGAAGAAGCAGCCAAAACGGAAGGTTTTGCAAAAGGCGTTTCAAGACTTGTATTCGGCATGGAGAAAGGACTGGTACCCGTAATAATGGGCGAAGCGATGGATCCGGCCATGTGCGCGAGAGGTCTTCTGATAGCCCGGGCTCTGTTTCAGATGGGATATACAGTGATGCATATTGTGCCGGGCGGTATTAAGGATCATTCCAAGCTTGAAAAGGAAATAATTGATTTTGCAAGGACAGAGAGAGCAGATGCGGATCAGCTGTCTTTGCTGCCTGAGGATGATCAGGGAGTCCCGGAAAGTGATGAGGACCTGCTTTCAGAAGGTTACAGGCGGCTTAACAGAATGATGTTTTGAATCATATAAATCAAACTGCAGAGAGGGTTATTTATGAAAAAATTTCTGAAAATACTTCTTATCATCGTCCTGGTGATCGTAGTTGCGGTGGGAGGACTGTTCGGATTTCTTACAGTCACCGAATTCAAGCCCGCGGATGTCGAAGCTGCGGATACTGTCGGAGATTCAACTGCAGAACTGCTCCCGATTTCTGCATCGGACGGAGACTTCGCGATACTCAGCTGGAATATCGGCTATGCCGGCCTCGGCGCGGCTTCAGATTTCTTCATGGATGGCGGTACTCATTCAATGGCGGCGGATAAAGCTGCCGTGAACGGATATCTCGAAGGCATCAGGACTGTTTGCGCCGGTGATTATGATTTTATAATGCTACAGGAGGTCGACAGAAAGTCCACCCGCACATATAAAGTGGACGAGGCGGAAGCGCTGGCCCGCGGCAACTCAGTCTTCGCACTGAATTTCTCATGCCCCTTCGTTCCGAACCCAAACACCCTCATTATAGAGCCTATCGGCAAAGTGAACAGCGGACTGCTCACCTGTTCCAGCCGCAGTATTGCCAAAGCGGAACGCATCTCGCTTCCCTGCCCCTTCTCATGGCCGCTTCGAGTGGCAAACCTCAAGCGCTGCCTGCTCGTCAGTTATATCCCGATTGAAGGGAGCGAGAAGCAGCTTGTCCTCGTCAATCTGCATCTTGAAGCCTACGACAGCGGAGAGGGCAAGATAGCCCAGACCAGACAGCTGAGAGAATTCATCAAAGCCGAGTATGATAAAGGCAATTATGTAATAGCCGGAGGCGACTTCAATCAGGTATTTCCCGGAAGCCTTGAGCTATATCCGAACGGCCATCCTGATCTCTGGCTGCCCGGCGAGCTGGATGAAAGTCTCCTTCCGGAGGGTGAAGGCTGGAAATATGCATATGATTCGACCACTCCGACCTGCAGGCTCCTGAATCAGCCATATGACCCGTCGGATACCGAAAACACGCAGCACTATGTGATAGACGGATTCATCCTCTCTCCCAATGTGGAGCTTAAGAATGCTGAGACTCTGGATCTCGGTTTTGCAAACTCGGACCACAATCCTGTATTAATAAACGTTTCCCTAAAGTGATATAGTTATAAAAAAGAAGCTGGCGGTGGATCATTCCATCGCCAGCTTCGTGCATCTTTATTCCGGATGATCAGCCTTTCCACAGACTGTGCAGGTTGCAGTAGGCGTATACAGCTTCTACCTCGTCGCCTTCACAGATACTGAAGCAGACCTTCGGCTCGTCACCGGGCTGCAGAGCTTTGCGCTGATTGCCCTGCTTTGTCTGGAGTGACACCCATTCGATGTAATGCTCGGGGATCATAGGATGGGCAGCAGAACCGACGCTGACCAGAACTTTGCCGTCTTTTACCTCCCAGACCGGAACGTGCTTCTCCACAGAAGCGTCAGTAGTGCCGGGGATGATCTCCTTCATGGGTTTTCCGCAGCACATGATGGGACAGCCTTTTTTCTTCACAATTGCGACCATCTGGCCGCAGGTCTCGCACTGATAGAACTTCATTTCCATTGATTTATTCCTCCTTTTTCGTTTTTGTTATCAGCTATCGCGGGAAGCTTATACCATTATCCCGCGTTTTCTGGCCTCAAATGTCAGCTCATCTCTGAAGTTCGGGTGAGCGATCGCTATAAGCTGCTTTGCCCTGCTGGCGAGGGACTCGCCCCTCAGGTGTGCAACGCCAAACTCTGTTACGATGTAGTCCACGTCATTTTTGCTGGTAGTTACGATTGCGCCAGGTGTGAGTATCGGGGCGATCTTGCTGATCGTGCCGCCTTTTGCAGTTGAAGGGAATGCGATGAAGCTTTTTCCGCCTTTGGACTGGCATGCACCGCGCACATAATCCACTTGACCGCCGGATCCGGAGACGTGCTTTGTGCCGATGGATTCCGCGCAGACCTGACCCCAGAGATCCACCTCGAGCGCCGCGTTGATGGATATCATGTTGTCGTTCTGGCAGATAACTGCCGGATCATTAACATAGTCGACCGGGAGTATCTCGATGGCAGGATTGTCATTCACATAGTCATAGATTCTCTGTGAACCGAAGGCGAATGTGGTGACGCTGCGGTATCTGTGGATCTGCTTTTTGGAATTGTTCACGGCTCCGCAGGAGATGAGCTCCACCATGGAATCAGTGAACATCTCAGTATGAATACCCAGATCGTGCTTGCTCTTCAAAGCCGCACCGACTGCATCGGGTATGGCGCCTATACCAAGCTGGATGCATGCTCCGTCCGGTATCAGCTCGGCTATGTAGCCGCCTATGACATTGCTGGTTTCATCGAGCTTGGCGGGAGGCAGGACCGGAAGCGTATAGTCCGCTTCATAAAGCGCATCCACACGGCTGATGTGTATCTGAGTGCCGCGAACAGCTCTCGGCAGCTGTCTGTTGATCTCAAGATATACCCGTTTGGTCTTGTCGAGAAGAGCTTCGGCGTATGAGCTGGTGCATGAGAGGGAAAAGTAACCGTGGCTGTCCATCGGGGAGACTGAAATTGCAACTGCGTCATAATCCCAGCTTGCACGGATATGTCTCGGCATGTCCCTGTAATATCCCGGAACGAAATCCGCCCAGCCGCCGTTCACTGCTTTTCTTGAACCGGCGGAGGAAAACCAGGAGATACCGTTTACTTTTCCGTTCAGAGAATCATCCTCATAAAAGGCGTAGGGGTATGAATCAAGCATCGTCTGCACCCAGACACCGGAGAGTTCTCCGTTCTTTGCGCGGTCGCATACGGCGTTAATAAAATCCCGAGGCTGCGATATCGCGTTGTCCATTCCGATGAGCCATCCGCTTTCGACCCGCGAGGCGAGCTCTGCGGCATCAGTCAGCTTTTCATTGTAAAGAGTTTGAATATCCTTCATGATATGCTCCTTTTTTTGTAATTCCGAGATTACAGCATATATACCAAATCAAACTAATGATAATGATTAAAAATCACCAAGTCAACAAACAAAGTAAACAAGAATAGGGCAGGGAAATTGGTGATTTTACAGGAAGCACAGGCTGAAAAATCAGAAAATGAGACAAAAACATCTGAAAAATAAATATTTTTCTTCATTTTTGGGTATTTTTTCGTCCGGTAAAAACCCGAAAAACCTTGATTTTCAGCAACTTACAGGCAAAAAAACCTATGATTTAAAACATTACTTAAATTTTTAAAATCAATATCTTGTGCAATCATACGAAATTGCAATAAGTCTTGAAAACCCTTGACTTTTCAAGGTTTTTCATGTTAATGTCATGCCATCTTGAGAAAGGGAGTATCATATGACAAGCAAAGAGATCATCATTGACAACAAGGTAGGTCTTTATGCCAAGCCCGCTACTCTTTTTGTTCAGGCTGCCGCCCGTTTCAGGAGCGACATCCTTATCAGCAAGGAAGAGAAGCACGCGAACGCGAAAAGTCTCCTTGGAGTCCTCTCACTTGGCATCTGCAGGGGCAACAGAATTACCCTCACAGCGAGCGGCGTGGATGAAGAAGCAGCACTTGATGCTCTTTCTTCTCTCCTGAGTTCGAATTTTGCCGAAGAAGATTCTGCCGAAAGCGTTAAGTCTTTCGCCTGATCATTTTCTGCAGTTCGAAACGCCACAGCCCGGTGCAGCCGGGTGCTCTTATCCAACACGACCCGAAAACGGAACTGATCCGCTTTCGGGTTTTTATTTTATGCTTATATAAGTTTCAATCACCGGCCAAATCTGTTATAATCCAGAAAACGGATCTTGGAGGAAAACATGGTAAATCAGGAATATAAAGCGCTCGGCAACAGCCCGAATGTCATACGTGAACTTTTCATGTACGGGCTGGAGCGGAAAAAGAAGCTCGGAGAGGAGCATGTTTTCGATTTTACGCTCGGGAACCCGAGTATTCCGGCCCCTGAAGAAGTGAAGACCGGGATAAAAACCATACTCGATACGCAGGAACCTTTAAAAGTTCACGGATATTCTCCGTCTGCGGGAGATCCGGAGGCGCGTGAAGCGGTAGCTGCGGACCTGAAGTCAAGATTCGGCGTCGATGTGAAGGGCAGGGAGATATTTCTTACCTGCGGAGCTGCTCCTGCGCTGATATCCGTAATAAAGGCTCTGATGCCGGAGAAAGGCAGCGAGATAATGGTGATCGCGCCCTTTTTCATGGAATACAGGCCTTTTATAGAATCCAACGGAGGGAAATGCGTCGTTGTGCCTCCGGATATGGGAGATTTCAGAAGGATAGATCTGGAAGCGGCTGAAAGGCTCATTTCCGAAAAAACACAGGCAATAATCGTCAACTCCCCGAACAACCCGACCGGCGCAGTATATCCGGAAGACGTTCTGAGAGCATTGGCCGATCTGCTGGAAAGAAAAAGCGCCGAATTCGGACATCCGATCTATATAATAGCTGATGAGCCGTACAGAGAACTGGTATATGACGGCGTTGAGGTGCCTTTTATTCCGTCATTATATAAAAACACAGTTGTCTGCTATTCCTATTCAAAGTCACTCTCTCTGCCCGGCGAGCGCATCGGTTATGTATATGTCCCGTCATTTGCCGATGACAGCGAAGATCTTTTCAACGCTGTTGCCGGTGCTGCAAGGATAAGCGGGCATATCTGTGCGCCGACTCTGTTCCAGAAAGTTATAGCAGCCTGCGCGGACAAGCGACCGGATCTTAGAGCATATGACGAAAACAGAAGGCTGCTGTATGATAATCTGCGTAAAATGGGCTATGAATGCGTCAGGCCGCAGGGAGCGTTCTATCTCTTCGTGAAGGCCCCGAACGGTGATGCAAACGTCTTTTCAGAGCGGGCGAAGCTCGGGCATGATCTGCTCGTTGTGCCTTCTGATGCCTTCGGGTGCCCGGGATATCTCAGAGTCAGCTACTGCGTATCGAAGCAGACCATCATAAACAGCTTCCCGGCCTTCAGAGCTGTGATGGAGGAACTCGGAGTTTGATTTCTATTTTGCCGGGAAAGTGAAATATCGGGTGATAATGTTCACATATTGAGGTTTATTATATCCTCCGGCAGAGTATAATATGATCAGAAGAATAAGATCGGTTTGTGTATCATGGAAAGGAGGACGATAAAATGACGACAGGTATCTACTATATTCTTACGATAGGTCTGCTGATAGCAAGCCTTATAATCTCAGCGCGTGTCAAGTCACTGTTTAAAAAGTTTTCTTCCGAACCCGCGCCCCTCACCGGAAGACAGGCTGCGGAGAGGATACTGCGCGCCAACGGGATCTATGATGTAGCTATAACCGGCATCGGCGGGACGCTTACGGATAATTACAGCCCGATGAACAAAACGCTGAGCCTTTCCGAAGGCGTCATCGATACCGCTTCTGTGGCTGCGGTAGCTATAGCAGCGCACGAGAGCGGACACGCAATACAACACGCGGAGGGGTATATGCCTCTCAACATCAGAAAGACGCTTGTTCCCGCGGCGAACGTCTGCTCCAGATTTTCATATATCTTCGTGCTTCTGGGATTGTTCCTGCAGCAGTTCAGCTTCCTTATAGATGTAGGCGTTATCTTGTTCGCGGTAGTAGTGCTGGTGCATCTTGTCACTATGCCGGTTGAGGTGAACGCATCGAGAAGGGCTCTTGCCAATATGGAGTCGCTGGGTCTTGTTTCTGCCGATTCCGAGGGCACGGCGAGAAAGCTTCTGAACGCAGCGGCACTCACGTACTTTGTTTCTCTGGCTTCAGTGCTGGTGCAGTTCCTGAGACTGCTGAGCCTTGCCAGAAGAAGAAACTGAAAACTTAAGCCTGAAAAAAGGAGGCGCTTCCGGGTGAAGCGGCCTCCTTTTTTTATTCTGTTACGGGTCTGGATTCTTCCATCTCTTTGTTTATGTCCATCTTCAGCAGTACTATCAGCATTATCACCGAAACCACCAGCGGCGCCCAGCCGAGCAATGCGCATATCGTGCTCAGGGTGGCAGGGGTCTGATTCATTTTCAGCGCCTCGTCGAATCCTGCTCTGGCCAGCGCAAACGCCATCAGCTGAACTGCACCCGCCTCAGCAAGCTTGCTGGCGAGATTATCTCCTGCAGCCACCATGGAGTCTATCCTTCTGCCGTTCTTCCACTCCACTATATCAGCGATGTTGTTGCGGTTGGTGTTGAACATAACGAAGGTTATCGTTGAACCGAGGCCTACCGACAGCGCATTTATATAAATGCTCGCAACGGAATAAGGGTTGATGATAAACGGTATCTTGCCGGCCAGCTGGATTATGGCGCCAAGCAACATGGTGTTCTTCCTGCCTATCCTGCTGTCCACCACAGGCGTGAGGAGCGAAGTCACTATCGCCACAACGAGATACACGGCAAGTATAGGCGTAGCCTTGGAGCTTGCCCCCATTATGTATGCGGCGTAATAGTTTATGTTGTTCATTATCAGCACGGTTATTATGCCGTAGCAGATAATATAGAACATGTTGAGCACCCATGATCTGCACTTGAAGAGCATCTTGTAGGCCTGCAGCAGGGATATCCTGCTGTCGTCATCCGAGCTCTGCTTTACACGCTCTTTGGTTGTGAAGTAATGCGCCAGACAGCCTATGATGCATATCACTCCCATCAAAAGGGCTGTCCTGAACAGAGCCGGAGCGTCTCCGGAGCCTATTATCGCGCCTTCACCCTTCAGTCCGCCGAAAAGTTTTACAAGTGGCGTCACGGCTACAGAACCAATACCGCTGCCAAGGCAGCCGCCGAGGCTTCTGAAAGCGTTGATGGATTTTCTGTCTGAGTCCAGATTGCTGGCGAGAGAGCCCATTGAGTTATATGGCATTGCAAGGAAGGTATAAAGCGCCTCGAAAACGAAATAGATCACAAGGCAGAGGATGACCGTAAGAGTCTGGCCCGTTTTGAAATCCGAGAACATCAGCACTATGGTCACCGCCCATGGCAAGGCGCACCAGAGGGCATACGGACGGACCTTCTCACCGTTCCGGAAGGTGTGGTTTGCGGAGAATATCCCTATCAGAGGATCGTTCACAGCGTCCCAGACAGTGCCGAGGGTGATGATGGTTCCCGCGGTAAGGACTGGGACCTTCAGCACGTTCGTAAGAAATATCAGGTAATAGATGTTCTTGAAGTTGAATACTATGTTGCTTGAGGTGGAGAAGGTCATGAAGCCGAGCTTCTCCTTCAGGCTGATCATGGTGTTCTTCATATACTCATTTATCCTTTCGGATTGATAGATGTATTTTATTTCCTTTCAGACCTTATTTCAACAGATAACGAAAATAATCAGAAAAAAACGCAAAATTTTTCGCAAACCCCTCCAACTGTCCGTTTTATTGGACAGTTAATATGATATATTCTGACCATCGGAGGTCACCGTTGTAGCAGTCAAGAAAAGTGGACACAAAAAATGGAAAGATAGGAAAGGAAATTCACAAAAGTAGACAGAATCAATAAAAGTGAAGAAAAGAAAGCGTAGAAAAAGTAGACACTCAATTATTCGTCGAATTTGGGGTAAGCATCAAAGCGATTAAAAAAGGTGTATTTTCGCTCTAAGTCGCCATTCATAAAGCGATTATAGAAATCGTTGGGAGTATCGTAACCGAGGGCATAACTGGGCCGCTGCTCATTGTAGTAATCGATGTATTCTTCGATAGCGCAGGAGACATAGTAACGTTCACTCAGCGCATCCAGATGGAAGTCGGAAAACAACTCTTCCTTGATCCATCCGTTAAGCGATTCGTTTACAGGATTGTCAGTAGGCTTACCTGCTCGAGACATAGAACGGATGATGTTGGTGTTCTGAACCAGATCGTTATAGGCCATGGAGGAGTAAACAGATCCCTGGTCTGTGTGGAGATAGACCGGATCCTTCACCGCACCTTCAAATTCGAGAAGCTCGATCACATCTATGAGCCCGTAAAGATAAGGTTCTCTCGCTCCTCGTCTGTCAGCAAGACGCCAACTCAGGATCTGTTTTGTAAAAACGTCAAAGTATAAAGTCAACTCATAGTAGCGGTCTTTCACGTGGAATGCCGTCATATCCGAGACTATGACCTGCCGGGGACGGTCGACTTTTTCCCATGTTGCGAAAATGAGGTTAGGGTATCTATCTTTTACAGTTCTTGGTTTGGAACGCTTCTTGTGCTTAGTCTTGGAAGTGATTCCCAGATAACGGAAGGCTTTGTAGATCAGACCGTCGGAAAAGCTGTAATCTGTATTTCTTCGGATAAAAGCTGCTACCCAGCGGTATCCGTGTGAAGGATGCTGCCGGTGTGTGTCAGAAACGAGGGCTATGGCATAGCGCAGTTTTTCGGTATGCGATTCGCCATTTTCCAATAGTTGCAGGTGCTTGTAATATCCTGACCGGCTGACTCCCATCAGATCGCAGAGATCCTTTATGGGATATCTTCTTGATAGTCGTCGGATGATGTCGTACTCATCGCTTCTAAATGTTGAATTTGGATCTGACCATTTGGCATCGTCCGGACTGCATAGTTTTTTTTAAGCCTTTCATTCTCAATGGTGAGCCTCAGGATCTCTTTCTTGTAGTTTTCCAGCGTAGGTTCAACACTGCCCGGAATGAGATCCGGGTAATGGGATCCTCTGGAGAGGCCCTCGATGCCGGCTGATTCATATTGTGTCATCCATTTTCGAAATGTTTGGGCCGTTACTCCATTGGCACGACAGAAGTCAGGCAGCTTAAGGTTTGAATTCTCCCGGAACTGTCGGATGAGAAACTCTTTCTCGAACGGGTTCAAGCGTTTTCTGCTCATTTCTTTTCCTCCTTTTTAGAGGTCTGCTTCGAGCTCGCTTCTTTTTGCTTTTATGATACCAGTCGAGAGTGAATTTTTCTATCGTTCGTGTCCACTTTTAGTGTAGCAGCACCGGAGAAAACGGGACCTGAAAAGATCAGAATTCTAAACGGAGGTATGGATCATGGAAAGCGCACTTTTGGTAATGGTTTTGATGGATTTTGTGCCGATAGTCATCGGGCTTGTCGGTGCGGCGGTGCGTTCCGGCGGCGAGCGGGAACCGAAAAAGGTAAGGTAGGTCGATAGGGAATTTGTTTTACGGAAAGAAAGGAAGAGTGAAATGAGAGGGTTTTATACTAATGCCGGTTTTTTCGGACTCGTGAACGGGACCTATATCCTCTTTGCATGTGAATCGGATTATTACGACATGATGTCCGAAGACTGAGTCTGCATAAGATA
>JAIKVS010000040.1 GCA_024685535.1 Oscillospiraceae bacterium
TGCAAGATTGGCGAGTTTCTTTACCCTGTACTGCCGGTCAAGATTCTGCTCCGCATCCAACAGCCTGTCCTCCATTGCCTCTATCCTGTCTTTGCCGGTGCCTTGCCTGACAGCAGCTTTTGCTCCTGCCAGATGTTTACCCCCTGTATTGCGTTTTGAAAAAATGTTTCTGTTCATGGGGAGATGCTTAGGATCTGCGCCTGCGGGCAAGCATTGGGAGATAGAGGATTATGATCAGACAGGTCGCCATCGCTGCCCTGATCATCAGATACACTATCCACTGCCATTTTTCCGTGAGGATCAGACCGAGCGGATTGACATAGGAGGAAAAGAAGTTGATCCTGTGGCTTACTCCTACAACCTGATTTGCCATGTATATCTCACTTGAAAGCAGGGAGTTAATATAAAATGTTGGCACGTCGAGAACCAGTATACCGACTACAGCCTTTTTCCAGTCACCGAAACGCAGTCCTGCCTCGTCACCGAAACCAATATAAAGGCTCAGGGAGACTATCATTGAATGAAACAGGAAAAACTGCCATGCTCGGGGAGCGGAAAAGAACGCTGCGGTTGTTTCAAAATCACCAGCTATGGAAGACAGGATTATACCCATCATACCGCCGATGGTACCGGAAACAAACATCAGAGCATAAAGACGCTTCTTCCACTTTTCGTCCTTTATGATAAGCGCCAGGGGCATGAAAAACAGATAGAGCGAGCATAGCTCCAGCGGCATATGCTCCATGGCGATGTAAGGAGTATATTCGCCGGTAGGTATCCATGCTATTGCCTGGCTGCCGTTCTCGCTTGCTATCACCGGATCTACCATAGGCACTATCTGCGCAACCGAGAAAACTTTGATTACCTCTGAAACTATTCCGAGTATCAGGCAGACTTTAAAAACATTTTTCAGAGCCGGTCTGCGTTTGAAGAGATACACGGATAAAACTGCGACAAGTACGGCAGAGATTAAAATCCATATCAGATGACCTTGAGAAAACACTTTGATCCGCCTCTTTTCCAGCTGTTTATTGTCTGAATTAATTCTACAGTATCAGCAGTATGCGGGTCAAGAATAAATCAGAGCCTAATGATAAGATGGTGTTGTTAATACGCTTATTCTCTGATATTATTTCTGAAAAAGATGATCTGAGGAGCTGGCTGTATATGAAAAGGTCGGAAATCAATGCGGCACTGAGGGAGATGGAGGCAATGTGCAGAAAAGAGCACTGCTATTTGCCGCCTTTCTGCTCTTTCACTCCGAATCAGTGGGAGAACATAGGCTGCGAATATGATGAGGTCCGTGACTGTATGCTGGGCTGGGATATTACTGATTACGGGCTTGGTGACTTTAATAAGGTCGGCATGTCGCTGATCACCATACGAAACGGTAACCGCAGCATTCCGGATAAATACCCGAAGGTCTATGCCGAGAAACTGCTGTATCTTAAGGAAGGACAGTACAGCCCAAATCATTTCCACTGGCACAAAACTGAAGACATTATAAACCGGGGAGGCGGTAACGTACTTATCAGAGTATTTAATTCTCTACCGGATGAGTCGATCGATCATGAGAAAGATGTCACTGTGCATATGGACGGCAGAACTTTCACCGTGCCCGCAGGGACACAGCTGAAGCTGACTCCGGGTGAAAGCATCCACATACAGCAGTTCCTGTACCATGATTTTGAGGTCGAACCAGGTACCGGGGCGGTTTTGCTTGGGGAAGTAAGCCAATGCAACGATGACAATACTGATAACAGGTTTGAACCTCCGGTCGGCCGTTTTCCTGCAATAGTGGAGGACGAGCCTCCTTACCGCCTGCTTTGCAACGAATATCCAAAAGCATCTAAGAAATAAAAGAGCCTGGATCATAAGATCCAGGCTCTTTGGTCGGAGTGCGGAGATTTGAACTCCGGGCCTCTTGGTCCCGAATTAACGAAGAAGTAGTGAAAAAAGTTGAAAAACCTTGATTTACTGCCATTTTCTTGGTATTATATAAGCGTAAAAATTACTATCTTTTAGCATCATTTAGTAAGTTTGTTGACACTTTTGTTGACACTTTTTTCAAGGAGGATACCAAGATATGGCAACGATTAAGGCTAACAAGAATAAGGACGGAGATGTCATAAGCTATAGGGTGAGAGCTTGCATCGGCAGAGATGGTTATAACAAACAGATTTGGAGAACATGCACGATTGAACGGCCTGAAGGTCTCACACCTAAGAAGGAAGAAAAGGAGGTCATAAGACTCGCTGAGGCATGGGAAGAAGAACAGAAAAAGGATTATGCTCTTTCCGGGAACTCAGAGAAGAAGGTCGATAAGAATAAAATCACCTTCAGAGAGTTTGTAAATAACAACTGGATAAAGGACCACGTTCTTGACGGAACGCACTCTCCGAGCAGCGTATATTTCTTCAAATATATGGCAGAGGACCTTATAGAATACTTTGGAGATAAAAAACTGAGAGCCATAGACGGAGAGGCCGTGAAGAGATATATCTCCTATCTGAACAATGAAGCAAGGACCGCAGTATATGATTATCCGGAAGTCAGCAAGGTGAGCACAAGGAAGGCCAGCTCCGGAGATGTAACCATTACATGGCCGAAGTATAAAGACGCTATATCCTACAAGGTCACTTGCAACAGAGGAAAAGCCTCACGCTATGTCTTTAAACCTATAGGAGAAACCACCGAGCTCTCGTTTGTCGATTCTCAGGCCACTGAAGGCTCGAAATACATAGTTAAAGCAAAGGTGAAGGGTGAAGGGGAGCCGTACAAGAAAAGCACCATACAACACCATTTTGCGACACTGCGGAATATCATGGAATATGCTCGCAGATTTCACTATATAGACTTTGACCCTTGTCAGGACCTGTCCCAAAAGGAAAAGCCTCACAGAGATAAGAAAAAGGTCGATTTTCTAGCTCCAAAGGAGGCGGTCAGATACATGGATTGCCTGAAGAATGAGGAACTGTTTTGGAGAGTGTTTCAGAATGTGCTTATTACCACTGGTCTCCGGAGAGGTGAAGCGGTCGGCCTCCAATGGGGTGACATTGATCCGGAAAAGCTGACAATTACAGTGCAGCGTAATGTGACAGTTGATAAGGATAGCGAGAGCGGCTATCACATCGGAAATACAAAGACCGGAGAGAGCAGAACTGTTCCTATCAGCGAGAGACTATATAAGATGCTCATGGCCTTGAAGGCAGACCTTGAGAACAAGTTAAGCGAGAAAGACGATGATGGTAATATAGTCACTCAGGTCAGCATCTTTCCGAATGGCTTTATCTTCAATCGAGAACTTGACCCTTATACTCCGATATATCCGTCTACTCCTACAAGATGGCAGTCTGATTTTGTCAAACGGCACAACCTTCCGAACGTATCCCCGCACGATCTTCGACATACTGCAGCGACACTTGCCTTGGAGAGTGGAGCCGATCTGAAGCAGGTGCAGGAGCTCCTTGGCCACAAAGACCCATCAACAACAATGGCGTTCTATGCCGGTGTGACAGATGAGGCAAAGAGAAGAACAGTTGAAGGTATAGAGAGTATAATAAATGGATAACTGAATATATAAAAGAAATGAGCAGCACTGTAAAAGGTGCTGCTTTTTTATTTGCTTTGTTCATTTAGTAATTCTTTGTAATAATCAAGGCCTTGTCTTATAACAGTCATTTTCATTTCCTTATATAAGAAACCGAGCTTTAAAACCTCAGTAACCTCATCGCCTAGACAAACAGAGACAAGTTTGGAGATGTTCTCTGGGCCATACCTGACAGACAATTCGACGTTGTCAGAATGAACGTATTGATCCATATATGAGAATAACGTCTTAATATAAAACTCGTCACTTTTGGGAATATTGCTAGGATCGGACAAAACGAGGTTGATAAAGTTAAGAGTCCTTGAGCTCTCTTCATAATCCGATGTAGTGATAAGATGCAGCAAGTTAACAGCAGAGTCAGACAATCCGGTGTACTTACAGATAGCCTGAACATCTGCGCTTGGAGAAAACACATCAGACTGACCTATGAGATAGTCCAACGAACAGCCAAAGAATTCAGCTATTTTTATGAGATTTGAAGTTTTTGGAAAGGTGCTGCCATCTCTATACTGTCCAATGGCCTGATCAGATACTTCGAGATGTTTGGCTAAATCTTGACGGACTTCAAGATCCTCAGTAAGGTCCTTAAAGCGTTTTTTGAAACCATTTTTGAGTATTTCATCGGTCAGTTTGTTTCTTGATACGTGCTTATCATCAATTAACTGATTCTTTTTCTCTGACATAACTATAGCCTCCCGCAAAGCAATGCTTTCAATATAATCATTATACAAATTATTACTTGAAAGTCAATGACATTATATGATACAAACTAATCAAGTAAAACTTTGATATAGGAGGTAATCAGAAGTAATGCTTCAGAAGTTTGAAAATGCGGGTACATCGGTTAGTTGCCCAAAGATGATGACCATCAAGCAGGTCGCAAGCACTGGCCTTCTCCCGGAACATGCACTCCGTACCGGTGTAAAGGAAGGATGGATCCCTCACGTTAAGAGTGCTAGCAGAGTCTATATCAATTACGACAAGTTGGTCGAGAAACTGCAGCAGTGCTGAAAGCAGGAGGAGGTGGCGAAAGTGCCAGCTATACAGAATAATCCTTCCGAAATGGCGCTGGCAGCTCTGGCCTATTGCAAGCAAGATGGCTGCCGGCCAGCCTTGAAGATTTTTCCGGTCGGCAAAGACAAAAAACCTTTGATTGCAGACTGGCCAAACAAAGCGACATCAGACGAAAAAACAATAAAAGATTGGTGGACACGCTGGCCTGATGCAAACATCGCCATGGCCACAGCCGGCTTCGTTGTAATCGATATTGATGAACACGACCCTGCTGCAAGTGGCAGCGAGAGTCTCCATGATCTAGAACTTCAATATGGGGAGCTTCCTGATACCCCGGAGCAGATGACTCCCTCAGGCGGGAGACACATCATTTTACAATATAAAGGAACAGACATCACTGTAGGGACCGGACTAGCTCCAGGAATCGATTGGAGAGGTAACGGCGGGTACGTTGTAATCGCTCCGAGTGTTCTCGCTGATGGCAGGTCATATGAATGGGAGGCAGGTCACGATCCGAGAGATACACCTCTTGCAGAGCTTCCTGGATGGCTGCATGATCTGATAGTAGAAAAACGAACTGCGAGGTCATCACAAGGGCCAGCCAGGGCCGCGCCAAAGATAGAATTACCGGAAACGATTCCCAAAGGTGAACGGAATGACACGCTGTTCCGGATGGCATGTTCCCTAAGAGAGAAGAATCTGACAGAAGATGAAATGCTTGTCACTCTGAAAGAGATGAACAGGACCCGCTGCGATCCACAGCTCACTGAGAGGGAGCTCAAGCAGATTGCATCCAGCGCGGCAAAGTATGATCCTGGAGATCTTCCAAAACTCCCGCAGGATTATCGACCTCCGGATCTCTCTGACGCGGGTAACGCTGAAGCGTTTACCAAGACTGTAAAAGGTCGGATGCTGTGGTGTGATGCACTGGGCTGGCTCTGCTGGGATGGCATGAGATTTGCACAAAATGACCATGCTGCCACTGCGCTGGCGATTGAATGGGCGCAGCGACTTTTAGATTATGCTACCGAACAATACAGGCATGAGCTTAGAACAGATCCTGACACTGGCAAAATCGTAGTATCAGAGGCTACAAAAAAACTGCTGCAGCATGCACAGAAAACCCGCAGCGCAGTATCAATACAGAACTTTATGAATCTGTCAAAAGCCTACCTGCATATCCGAGCAGATCAACTAGACTCGCAGTGGTGGAGCCTTAATACACCGGCGGGAATCGTAGACCTCCGGACCGGCAAGACAGGACCACACGATCCGACAGCACTGTTCACGACCATTACAAAGTGCTCACCATCTGATGAAAATATGGAGATGTGGACGACCGCCCTTGATATTGCATCTTGCCACGATTCTGCCTGGATAGATTACGACAACATGACTGAAGGGTCGATGCTGTTTGGAAAGATATTCAAAGAAGGGATCCTGATAAAGAAGGGCCCAGGGAGAAACATGAAAAGCACTCTCACAAATGCAGCACTTCAAGTGCTAGGAGACTACGGCGGGACAATAGACAGCGCGATCTTGACCACTGACCGGCAAAATCGAGGGGCAGCACTTGCAACACTGCGCGGGAAAAGGATGGTCGTATGTGGCGAGCTTGAGGAAGGGCAAAGGTTAAGTGTTGCCACATTAAAGAAACTGGCCAGCACGGACCCGCTGACCATCGAAGCAAAGTATAAACAGCCTGAGACGATAAATCCATCGCATCACCTGATCCTATATACAAACTTCCTGCCTAGAGTGGGCAGCACTGACACCGGGACCTGGAGAAGGATTTCGGTCCTTCCATATGATGCTACGATCCCTGAAGGTGATGGAGACATTCCAAACTACGCCGATGAACTGGTTAACAAGGCGGGAGGCGCGATCCTGAAATGGCTGATAGATGGAGCTGTAAAATTCTTTCAAGCCGGCTGCCGAATAGATGCACCTGAGTGTGTTCGCCAGGCTACCGAGGATTACCGAGCTGGAGAAGACTGGCTGCAAGGATTCATATCTGAGCGGTGCATCGTTGACAGAGATGCCAAAGAGCGGGCTGGGGTCCTTTATGACGAGTATAAAGACTATGCTGTTTCTATTGGAGACTACTGTCGCAGGGCTACAGACTTTGTGAAGGCTATGGAGCTCGCCGGTTTCCGGTCAGTGACTGTGAACGGCAAAAAGTACTGGCTGGGGATCTCAATCAACTACGCTGAAAGTAGCTCGGCTTCTTCTCGAGTGAGCTGAAATAACTGGCAGGGTGGGACATGGTGGGGGCTAAAACCAAAACTCTCTATATATATTTTCTCTATATATACTTTTGTATTTAGCCCTAACCATCCCTAACCCTAAAAAATATATAGAAATATTAAGGAGATTGAATCAATGAATAGGAACTATTTGGAGCACTTGAAGACCTGCCTCGATGTACTCGAAGGAAGGGTAAGACCACAGGGAGCAATCTATGAACGTTATTATGCCTCCAGGATGGAAAATGCACCGCAGAAATGGGCAGAGAGCACGGAGACCAGTCATATATCCCTGGTACTGAAAAAGCTGCTGGAAGCAGAGGAAAACAACTACGAACGCGCAAAGACTTCTCTTCGGGACGAACACATACTGGCAGTGGAACGGATCAAGGACGAAGCAAATATAGCTTGTACTCTAGTCAGGTCCATACTGGGAGACGATGCCCAAAAGCGTGATTTTGCAATCGGATATATAAAAGCAGAGCTTGCTGCCTGTCCTGAGGGCACTGATAACGGCAGCGATCTCAAAGCATATGATACAGAGACCGAATATGATTGGTCATAAAGGAGGTGATCCCGCAGCATGACGATACCATCGCAGACAAAGCCGCTGCACGTTGAGAAAATTGTTTTCAATGACGGCAGCAGTATAACCGGCGCTGATGCTTTTCTCTTCAATGGCTTCCTGGTTGTGGATGATGGCCGGCACGAGGCTCCGACCTGGCACAACGTGGACACTGTTGACCGCCTGGAAGATGTGACCTATGTAGAGGCAAGGCAGCGCGTATCACTGTCAAATTGGTAATTGGAGGACACAATGGCAAAAGCATGTAACAACTGTGAGTTTTATAATCCGGAGCTAACGAAGCAAACCATCATTTTCAATCCCGGCACCGGCTGCGAGTATATGAAACGAACAGGCCGATATGCAATTGCAGTTAAAGGAAACTGCACCGATTTCAAACCTAAAAATAACGACAAGGAGATTAAAAACAATGGCGTACACAAGTAAAACCTTAATCAAACAGAATCTGAAGGCAGAGATGCACGATTACCGCATGGCACACGAACAGGCACAGGAAGCCTCCAAGGCTGCACGGCTCGCAGCCGGCAAAGCACCGATCTCCGGAAAGATTACCGAGGACAATCAGCGCAGATGGTTTATCAACAAAGGTACTGTGCTCAAAGATAAGGCGCTCAGAGAGCTGGACTATTGGAGAGATCAGGTAACCCGCGCAAAAACTACAGCACCTTCCGAAGATGCACTCAGAGCTATTCAGGCCTTCAAGCTGAGATCACCCAAGACGATGACCCGCGAGGAATATCAGGCAGAAGCTCAGGAGCTGGCCGATTCCGTCAAAGATAACTATTCAGCGTATGCAACGATCTACGATATAGCGGCAGAAAATGGCGCTCACATTGCACTGCACCCATTTGCTGAAGAGATAAAAGCTTTTGAGTCTGTTGAACACAATATCCGCAGCTACTTCAATCCGGTGATTGATGCCGGTGGCAGCGGCCCTTCTGCCGGCCGTGAAGCCCTTAACGCAATGATCCTGGATGAACTCATGGGAGAATGATATGGCAAGGAAGAATGTAAAATTCGAACTCAATCTCAAAGGTCTAAACGAACTGATGAAGTCACCGGCGATGAAGTCCGTAGAGATGGAAGCCGCCCAAAGCATCGTGGGCCAGCTTGGACCGGGTTATACAGTGGAGCCCCCTAAGAATATGTCATTTGTTGCGATCACTACTGTTCATGCAAGTGATCCAAAAGCTTTTCAGGATTGTCGTGAGAATGATGTTTTGAGAAAGGCAGCAGACAGCACTAAAATATAACAGGCTTCCTGGCTGAAGGAGTTAAGAAGGCCCTCCCTCCCTGGCTTCTCATGTTTTCGGTTGAAGGTGAAAGAGAATATTATCGGCAGATGGATTATCAAAAAAAATATTTTATACAAATACCTTCTCCTGAGGGTGGGGAGGGACCCCCTCGGCCTCCCTTCGGCGCCCCCCTCGCGCAAGCGCCGATTTCACGCACAGATCTAAATCACCAAGGAGGTGAAACAGTGAGTTTAGCAACAATAGTTGAATCCAACGATAATTTGGCTATGCTGCGAGCATTGCGCAGAAAGCTTGCAGAGACCATAGACACAACAACCAGCGCGCGTGATCTCCCGGCACTATGCCGGCAGCTTCAGAGTGTTTCCGAAAGAATCACAGAGCTGGAGGCGCAGCAAAGTGATGATCCTATAGGAGAGATCCTCAAGGAACGGAGCAGGCGGCCGCTGCGAGACAGCAACAGAAAAACAATATATCAGGATAACGAATGAAGGAAATGATATGGAGATTATACGAAATTGCCCGCATTGTGGCGCTTCATGCAGCCTGGTGTTGAAGCAAAACCTTAAAGGTACAATGTATACATTTGTTCAATGTGATGGCTGCCGGGCGCAATCTCGAACTATACGGATTGTTGACTCGACCGAGGAAGCACAGGCAATGGCAATAACATTATGGAACCGGAGAGATAAACATAACGGAGATTAAAACTAATCTTTCAGGTGAGTAATCTTGAACGATGTTTCACAGTTAGCTTTATCCATCCAGCGAGGCCGCGATGACCTGATCCCGGAACTATGGGAGGCCGTCCGCGGCCTTGTGGGATGGTTTGCAATGAGGTTTTATCTGCTCAGGGAAGATGAATGTAACCGGCATAAGATTGAAGTCGAGGATCTTGTCCAGGAAGGTTTTTTCGCATTGCTCGACAGTATCAGGAAGTATGATCCTGAGAAGGGAGCTTTCAGCACCTTCCTTGCCTGGGATCTCCGGCACGGCTTCCAGGCTGCCATAGGGAGAACTACTCGACAACGTGGTGACATGCTTAATAATTGCCTGTCGCTTGATGCAGAGCTGGATTCCGAAGATCCTGACAGTGAATCGTTGATTGACTATATTTCTGATGGTGTAGACTATGCCGCTGCGGTCGAGCACAAAGTCTATCTGCAGCAGCTCCGTGAAGAGCTTGAAAAGGTGCTGGCTGCGATCCCGGCAGAACAGGCTGAAGTGATAAAGGAATCATTCTACAACGGCAGAACACTAACAGAGATTGCTGCCGCTAAAGCTCAGACGGTCGAGAACATCCGCAGAAAAAAGGAAAACGGCCTCCGTGAACTTAGGTGAAGCAAATATATCCACGAGCTGGAGCGATTCGTTGACCTGGAAACAAACTTCTATAGGCCATCGTCAGTGAACCGCTTTAATGCTTCCCATACTTCCGTAGTCGAGGAGCTTGTCCTATTCCGAGAACGAAAGCGAGGTGAATACTATCGCAGTATATGTTAAAAACGGCGATCTTGATTCTGCACTTGAAGTATTCAAGAAGCAAACGTCAAAGGGCCATATAGTTGATGATTACAACGATCAGAGCTCTTTCAAGAGCGATCACCAGCGACGGCGGGATAAACAATGGCAGCGCGAAGTAAAACGGCGTAGAAAGCAAAAATAATAGCGATTAATGGAAAGCGCCAGGAGGCCGAAAATATGCTTCCTGACGCGTGCTTTTGTTGATTCAGCTTAGAAATGCAGCTCTAAGCTATTATCTAATTTATCAAGATTCTCAGCAACAAGTGATATAGCAGCATTAAGAAGTGAATAATACTTAACGGCCCAATCGGCGGCCTTATGAACGCGATCTTCGAGGCTGCCTGACCCTTCTGTTAAACTTCCGTTAAAGTCACGTTCATCAAAGCAGCTCTGCATTAAACCTACAAGCAGATCCCTGTTCAGTATGATTGCATATCTGACTTCTTTATCAATGTAATCGCTGTTGATCCTGTCAAAGTCATTGTTTTCTACTTCGTTAATCTTTCCCATTGCATGAACACCGGCAGCATATGCCAGCTTGATGGCCTCATCCTGATCCGGAACCGCGGCAATAAGATGCAGCAGCTCATTCTGCTGAAGGGCAATCTCCTTAGGAATGTTGTTATATTCTGTCGTTTCAAGTTTTCTCATGTGCTTTCCTCCTTTTATTTCGGCAATGCCGTTGCTTCATAATAACACATATACCGGTATATACTCAATATTTCACTCTGCATAAATCTCTACCGGTTGATTTGTAATGGTTGCCTAATGACCACAATGGAGCTGCTATGATAGAATAAACTATCTATCACTAGGAGGCGATCACGTGGCAAGGCCAACAAAGCGAACGGCTGACGAAAAGAAAGAGCAGCAGAAGGCAGCACAAAAACGATATATTGAGAAGCTGGCTCGCGTTGAGATCACCATGCCTCCGGAACGGAAACAGCAGATTCAGGATCATGTTAAGGTAACAGGGGAGAGCATCAATCAATTCCTTAACCGAGCAGCAGAGGAAACCATTGAAAACGATATAAAAGACAAGGCCGAGGAGTGATTTCTCCCCGGCTTCATTTTGTCTCAATTTGTTGACACTTTTTGTTGACACTCACTGTTTTGCGGAAAACCACCATCTTTGAAAAGTTACAAAATGCAATAAAAAAGAGCCAAAACCTTGAAGTTTTGACCCTTAAAAGTGGTCGGAGTGCGGAGATTTGAACTCCGGGCCTCTTGGTCCCGAACCAAGCGCGCTACCATCTGCGCTACACCCCGTTTTTCGACAGCTTTGATATTATACTTTCTGTAAACAGTATTGTCAAGTAAAACAACTGCGTCGATCAGTATGAAAAAGCAGATAATTAACTTCTCAAGTTCGCTGCGATATGCTATACTAATTAAAATAAATTTATGGTAAGAGACAGGGTAATAATGGACAGAATAATACATGCTACGGCGGCTGACGGCCTGATAAAGATGGAAGTGGTTGTTGCGCGCGATTCAGTTGAGAAGGCGCGCACAATACATGACTGTACACCTACTGCCTGTGCAGCACTTGGAAGAACTCTTTGTGCGGCCTCGCTTCTAGGCAATATGATGAAAGAGGATAACGGTACTGTGACTATCAGAATAAACGGCGGCGGACCGATCGGCAGTATCACGGCAGTTTCTGATTCATCGGGCAATGTCAGGGGATTTGTAGATAATCCGCATACGGAGCTGCCGCTCAGGGCGGATGGAAAGCTCGATGTTGGAGCTGCGGTCGGAAAAGACGGAACCATAACTGTTTCAAAGGATATCGGACTCAAGGAGCCTTATATCGGCTCGGTTGAGCTTGTCAGCGGTGAGATCGCGGAAGACTTTACTAATTATCTTCTTGTCAGCGAACAGGTGGCCTCAGCGTCTGCACTCGGCGTGCTGGTCGATACAGATCTTTCTGTCAGGGCGGCAGGCGGGTTCCTTGTTCAGCTGATGCCGGGGGCAGGAGATGAGCTGATTACTAAACTTGAGGACAATATCTTTTTAATGGATGCCCTTACCACTGTTCTTGATGAGGACGGACCCGAGGAGCTTTTCAGACAGGTCCTTAAGGGTCTTGAATACCATATGGTCGGTACGGATGAAATAAGCTACAAATGCTACTGCAGCGAGGAAAGAGTCCTTGAAGCCGTCAGCTGTATCGGTAATGATGAACTGAAGCAGCTTTTCGGAGATGGAAAGACCATAGAGGTGAACTGCCAGTTCTGTGACAGGGTCTATTCCATTGGACCCGAAAAGATGAAGGAATATATCTTATCAAAAAAAGATAAGAATATATAAATGAACAGGAGACCGAAATGAACGACGAGAAAGAAAAGCGAATAATCAAAAGAAACCTTTTAATGTTTCCGCTGGGCACCGTAGGGCGCGATATGATGTACAACCTGGTGACGAGCTATCTTCTCACCTTTGTACTTTTCACCCGGCAGCTCAATGCGGCTCAGCTATCCGCTATTACCGGAATAATGGTTGCAGCGAGGGTGTTTGACGCATTGAATGATCCCATCATGGGCAATATCATCGAGCGTACAAGGACCAGAATAGGCAAATTCAAACCCTGGCTCATCATAGGCATACTTACAACTGCGGTCGTTATATATGCGACCTTCAATACAAAGCTGCAGGGCTGGGGCTTCGTCGTATTCTTCGGAGTGATGTATTTCCTTTATTCTATCACCTATACGATGCACGATATATCTTACTGGGGTATGGTCCCGGCTCTGAGCTCAGATGCAGACACACGAAATAAATTCACTTCCCGCGCAACTTTGTTTGCAGGTATAGGCGGTATGCTTGCAGCTTCATTCATACCCATGCTCACCGCCGGAGACAGCGCGATCGGCGGCGATGCTGTTACAGCATATGGGATTGTTGCATTCATCATAGCGGTTCTTGGACCGGTATTTCTCGCATTTACGGTTTTCGGAGTTAAGGAGCAGCGCGACTATAACGATGATCCTGTACCCCCTGTAAGTTTCAAGAAGATATGGACAACGATCTCCGGAAACGATCAGCTCCTCTGGATAGCACTTATCTTCCTTCTGCAGCAGATAGGAAACGGCATAGTGCTCTCCGGTATAGGCCAGACTTTCATCTATGTGGAATTCGGATACAAAGGCAGCTTCTTCACTGTGTTCCAGATGCTCGGCATGATGGTCACAGGATTCCTTATGATCTTCTACCCGACTATATCAAGGCATATGCACCGTAAGAAGCTGATGGATCTGCTTATGCTTCTTGCAGCGATCGGCTATGTAATTATGCTCATTCCTTCTCTCTTCATCCCCAAGGGAGTAATGAACGTTGCAGGATTTGATATCAAGTTCATACTGCTCACTCTTGGCTACATGCTGGCAAACTTCGGCCAGTACGGTTTCTATCTCATCATGATGATCTCAATCATGAATACAGTAGAATATAACGAACTCAGACATGCAACGAGAGATGAAGGCATAATCTCCTCGCTGAGGCCTTTTATCACCAAGCTTGCCTCAGCGCTCACGGTGGCAATTGCAAACATTACTTATATCACATTCGGCATACTTGATTATACTAATGGCATCGCGAAACAGGAGCAGCTGGCTAATCAAGGCATCATAACCTCCGAAGCCAAAGGTGAGGCTGTAACGCAGCTCCTCTCCGGAGTACAGGCAAATCAGTCTCTGGGCCTGCTCTTCGTTATGACTGTGGTCCCTTGTGTACTCATGTTCCTTTCATATATCCTATATAAAAAGTTCTATAAGCTTGATGAAGAGGAATACGACCGTATCTGCGGTGAACTTGAAGCCAGAACGCAGGATACCATCTGAGATCTGACACAGTAATGCTATGCTGCCGCGGCATTTTATCACCGCGGCGGCATTTTGATTCTTCTTTCGACCGGAGCAGCCATGGATAAACGCCTGAAAAGAATTCTTCCCAAAGTACAGAAGCCGTCGAGATATACCGGCGGTGAATACAATCAGATAATTAAAGATAAAGACTCCGTTGACCTGAGAGTCGCCTTTTGCTTTCCGGATACATATGAGATAGGTATGTCTAATCTTGGCATGAGCATCCTTTATCAGACGATGAACAGCCTTGATTTCGTATGGTGTGAGAGAGCTTTTGCTCCATGGGGCGATATGTATGAGGAGATGAAGAAAGAAGATATCCCTCTTTATGCCCTTGAAAGCGGAGATGAACTGAAGAAGTTCGATGTGCTGGCTTTTTCCATAGGTTATGAAATGGCATATACAACTGTACTGGATATGCTGGACATGTCCGGGATCCCGCTGCGCAGTGAGGACAGAAAAGATCTTCTTCCGATAGTTTTCGCAGGTGGCAGCGCCTGCGTGAACGCCGAGCCTATGACGCCTTTTATAGATATATTCCTGATAGGTGAAGGCGAAGAGATGGACAACGATGTTCTCCGACTTCTCCGTAGGGCAAAGCAAGAGGGATGGAGCAAAGACCGCTTTCTTGAAGAAGCGGCGAAGATACAGGGAGTTTATGTGCCTTCTCTGTACGATGTTGAGTATAATGAAGACGGAACTGTGCGCTCATATACCCCCCGAAGCGGCGTCCCTGCAAGAGTGCTTAAAAGGATAGTTGAGGACCTTGATGCTTCACCTTATCCGGTAAATCCTATAGTGCCTTCCACGGAAGTGGTCCATGACAGAGTGAGTCTTGAGCTTTTCCGCGGATGTGTGCGCGGATGCCGGTTCTGCCAGGCCGGTTATATCTACAGGCCGATAAGATCCAAAAAACCTGATACGCTGATCCGCCAGGGAATAGAAGCCATACAGAACACAGGACATGAAGAGATCAGTCTTCTGTCACTCAGCACGAGCGACTACAGACCACTTTCCGGACTTTGTGACGGACTGCTTGAATACTGCGAATCAAGAAGCGTTGGCCTTGCCCTCCCGTCTCTGAGAGCGGATAATTTCTCCGTTGAAATTATGGAAAAGATTCAAAAAGTCCGAAAGAGCGGACTTACATTCGCCGTGGAAGGCGGCAGCCAGCGCCTTCGTGACGCAATAAACAAAAACGTTACCGAGGAAGATGTGCTCAATACCTGCGCACTGGCTTTCTCTGGAGGCTGGAACACAGTAAAGCTGTATTATATGCTCGGTCTGCCGACTGAAACGGATGAGGATATAGTCGGTATCGCAGAGATGAGTGAGAAGATACTGCACTGCTGGAGAGTAAATGCCAAAAACAAAAACAGGGGTGTTCGGATAACTGTGTCCACCTCCTGCTTTATACCGAAACCGCACAGTCCTTTCCAGTGGGAAGCTCAAATAAGCCAGGAGGAGTATCTCAGAAGAGTTAATCTTCTGCGTTCATCCATAAAAGCAAAAAATGTTGTCTACAATTGGCACGATGCAGAAACAAGCGTTATTGAAGCTGCACTTTCCAGAGGCGACAGACGCATGGCAGATGTCATCGAGGAAGTTTTCCACAACGGAGGAAGGCTGGATGCCTGGACCGACTATTTCCGTTATGACAGGTGGAACCGGGCATTCGAAAAATGTGGACTTGACCGTGACTTTTATGCTTCGCGCGAGCGGCAGGTGACAGAGATCCTGCCCTGGGATGTAATCGACGTAGGAGTAAGAAAATCGCTCCTGATAAGGGAAAAGGAGAGAGCTTACCGTTCTGAGCTCTCGCCTGACTGCCGGAAAAGCTGTTCCGCATGCGGAGCCGCCGCTCTGCTGAAAGGAGCAAAGTGCGATGAATAAACTGAGAATGCTCTTTTCAAAAAACGGCAGAGCGGTCTATATCTCCCATCTTGATCTTATGCATACTATGCAGAGAGCAATATCCCGTGCCGGTTTTTCCCTGAAGTATTCCGAAGGTTATAACCCGCACCCGCAGATATCCATAGCTCTGCCGCTTTCAGTTGGTATGTCGAGCTGCTGCGAAATAATGGACCTGAGGCTGAATGAGGACATATCGCCCGATGTATTTAAGCAGAGATTGAATGATGCGCTCCCCGAAGGCATACATGTGGAAGAGGTATATACTGCGGAAGAAAAGTGCTCCGGTATAAAATGGCTCAGGGTAAAAGGCATATATGAATATGACAGCCGGGATGCAGCCATGGTGCTGCCGCAGCTGATCAGCTTTTTTGAGCGGGAAAACATTGTCGTTCAGAAAAAAACAAAACGCGGCGTTACAGATGCCGATATCCGGCCGATGATCCGGGAGATCAGCTTTGCATTTGCTGAAAAAGGCTTAATTGAAATGGAAGCTGTTATATCAGCTACGGAACCAACACTGAACCCGGAACTGATAACTGCTGCTCTGCGTGTTTTGAACCCTGATATTGCACCGGGTTTTGCCGCCTATGAAAGGATCGGGATATACAGACAGGACATGACGGTTTTCAGATAAAAAAAGCTTGCAATATCCTGTTACTTATGTTATATTACCAAAGCCTGTGCGGTTTATCGCACGAGAAAGGCGGTCCGCTGCCGAGGCTTTTGCCCGCCGGTAAGAACGTCTATATTGAAAGAAGGAAAGAATATGGATCTTGTTAAAGTTCTGAGCGAGCAGTACATGAAGCCTGAACTTCCCGAGATGAACGTCGGCGACACAGTCCGTGTCCTCGTCAAGGTCGTTGAAGGAAGCCGTGAGCGTACACAGGCATTCGAAGGCACTATCATCGCAAAAAAGCACGGTGGCATCAATGAGACCATCACCGTCCGCCGCATCTCCTACGGTGTAGGCTGCGAGAAAGTTTTCCCCGTACATTCACCTTCGATAGTATCTGTCACTACGATACGCAAAGGTAAGGTTCGCAGAGCAAAGCTGTATTACCTGCGTGACAGAGTCGGTAAGAAGGCAAAGGTCAAAGAGCGCCTGTAAAAAAGTCTTTTGGCGGTATCCTTTATTTAGAGGATGCCGCATTTTTTTATTGCCCGGAGATATGCTGCGGGTGTATAATTAATAACCCTGTGTTTTATGGGAAGAGTCTTTGTTTTAGGAGACATGCGCAAATATGAAACGGGACAGAAAAGGAAAAAAGGAAAATCCTGAGAAGGAAAAACTGGACAAAGCTGTTAAGGAAACTGATGGCACAAAGGCAGCCAGAGATACATATGACTGGATACAGAGCCTGACTTCTGCGCTGATGTTCTGTGTTATCGTTTTTGTGTTTTTTATCAGGCTTGTGTATGTAAACGGCAGCTCGATGTATCCCACGCTGAACAATAATGACCTGATGCTGGTATCAAGATTTCTCTATACTCCCGATGCCGGTGACATCGTCGTTTTTAAGAAGGACGCCTACGACGCGAACAAGGCACTTGTAAAGAGAGTGATTGCCACTGAGGGACAGGTCATAAACATAAACTTCGAGACTGGACAGGTGTTCGTTGACGGTGTAGAGCTCAAAGAGGACTATATAAGGGATCTTACCCATAACAAACTCGATTTTATCGGTCCGCAGACTGTTCCCGAGGGCTGTGTATTCGTTATGGGCGATAACAGAAACGAATCCACTGACAGCAGGAATATTCTCATAGGCATGGTGGATGCGAGACTTATCATAGGAAAAGTGCTGTACGTTGTCTATCCTCTTGATGAATTCCATAAAGTTCAGTAATGAGCGACAGCACATATGAAAAAATGAATATCCAGTGGTTTCCCGGCCATATGGCCAAGGCGCGCAGGATGATCGAGGATAACCTTAAGCTTGTCGATGCTGTATGTGAGATCATCGACGCCAGGATCCCTGAATCGAGCCGCAATCCGGATATCGACAGGATAGCGGCAGGCAAGCCCAGAATGCTGGTTCTTAACAGGTCAGACCTGGCTGATCCCGCAATCACGGAGAGATGGACCGAACATTACAAGCGGCAAGGCTTTGCAGTTATCGAAACTGACGCAAAAAGCGGCAAAGGGATCCGCGCTTTCGGCCCCGCTGTGAGAAAGCTCCTTGAAGAGAAAATCAGGGAATTCGATGCCAAAGGGCAGAGCGGAAGAACGCTAAGAGTAATGGTGCTCGGCATACCGAATGTCGGTAAGTCCACTTTCATAAACAAGGTAGCCGGAAGAAAAGCTGCCATAGCCGGGGATAAGCCCGGGGTCACCAGAGGAAGACAGTGGATAAGCATTGGCGGAGGCCTTGAGCTTCTCGACACTCCAGGCATCCTCTGGCCTAAGTTCGACAGGCCGGAAGTGGGTGAGCTCCTCGCCATTACAAATGCCATAAAATCGGATATAATTGACAGAGAGACTCTCGCCGCTAATTTTATGCTCAGGCTGAGGGACTATTATCCTGATGCTCTCAAAATGAGATATAAGTTTTCTCCAGCACCTGAGGACAGCGGTTTTGATATGCTTGAGAAAGCAGCAGCAAAGAGAGGTTTCCTGATATCTAAGGGTGAATACGACATTGAACGAATGGCGAACACTCTATTAAATGAATACCATGAAGGAAAACTCGGAAGACTCACTCTGGAGGTACCAGATGACTGATCTTTGGGAAATCGAGAACAGCGTATATGAGAAAACCGGAGGTCCTGTCTGCGGAGTTGATGAAGCGGGGAGAGGACCGCTTGCCGGTCCGGTCTATGCTGCAGCAGTCATCCTGCCGAAAGGGCTTATGATTCCTGGGCTTGACGATTCAAAAAAGCTTTCAGAGAAAAAGAGAGAGGAATTATTCGCTGTAATTACTGACAGCGCGTTATCATTCGGGATAGCACGTGCCGAAGTGGAAGAGATAGAGACACTGAACATCCTGAATGCAACTTTCCTTGCAATGAACAGAGCGATATCAATGCTGGATCCCGCACCGGCAGTTTCTCTGATAGACGGGAACCGCAACTCGGGTATAGATACAGAAAGCATCTGCATTATCAAAGGCGATTCAAAATGTGCAGATATTGCTGCAGCCTCGATCCTTGCCAAAGTGTCGCGTGACAGATTCATGTATGAGATGGCAGATCGCTATCCGCAGTATGGATTTGATAAGCATAAAGGCTACGGGACAATGCTCCACTATGAGAAACTCAGAGAATTCGGGCCAAGTCCGATACACAGGCTGAGCTTCCTTAAGAAAATGCACTGATGGAAAAGCGGGATATAGGTTACTTTGGTGAAAACATAGCGGCTGATTATCTGAAAGCTAAAGGCTACCGGATTCTGGAAAGAAATTTCTCTTGCCGTTTTGGCGAAGCGGATATAATAGCGACAGAAAACGGATATCTTATCTTTGCCGAGATAAAACTTAGAAAGGATTCCCGTTTCGCAGAAGCCCGTGAATTCGTGGACAGAAAGAAACAGGAGAGGATAATACTTACAGCGAAGTATTATCTTATGAAGCACGGATCTGATCTGCCGGTCAGATTTGATGTTATAGAGATTTACAGCTCGGATGTCCGGAATGGAAGGCCGCGGATCGAGCACATAGAAAATGCTTTTGAATAGAAAACAGAAGACCGGAGTAAGAAATGGCGCTTTATGCTGTGGGGGATTTTCACCTGTCGCTGTCCGGAGAAAAACCGATGGACATCTTTGGAGACAGATGGGCGGATCATACCGGTAAAATTAAAGAATCATTCAGTATGCTGAACAGTGATGATGTCTGCGTACTGTGCGGCGATCTGAGCTGGGCAATGTCTTTGGACGGGGCTGAGGAGGATTTCAGATTTATTAATGATCTTCCAGGGAAAAAGATCATTCTGAAGGGCAACCATGATTACTGGTGGACAACGGCTTCAAAAATGAATGCCTTTTTCAGAAAAAACAGATTTGACACGATAAGCATTCTGAACAATAATTCATTTCCTTATGGTGACAAAGCTGTTTGCGGGACCAGAGGATGGTTCTTTGAAGAGGAAACAGGCAGCCCTCATGACAGAAAAATGATCCTGCGTGAAGCAGGAAGGCTCAGAAGATCGCTCGATTCCGCCGGTAATGCTGAGAAACTTGTTTTCCTTCACTATCCGCCGCTGTTTCAAAGCTATATATGCCGTGAGATGACAGATCTGCTTAGAGAATATGAGGTCAGGCTTTGCTGTTACGGGCATATCCACGGCAGCAGCTGCAAAGCCGCGTTCAACGGTTGGAACGGCGGTACGGAGTATAAGCTTGTTTCGGCAGACTGGCTTGGCTTCAAACCGTTGAAAATTGCGGAATGATAAACAAATATTGTTGATTTTGTCAGTTTTATCTGATAATATACTCAAGTGCGTTTTACAGACTTATTTTGGAGGAAATCATAGAATGTTACTTAAGAACGTTGAAAAAAAAGAGGATAATACCGTTGTATTTCAGGTAGAGGCAGATAAGGCCGAGTTCGATAAGGCCGTAAATTCCGCTTATCTGAAGAACAAGGGGCAGATATATATCCCGGGATTTCGCAAAGGCAAAGCTCCCAGAGCAATTATAGAGGGAATGTACGGTCATGAGGTATTCTATCAGGATGCTCTCGATATCATAGCTCCCGATGCCTTTGAATTCGGAATGAAGGAAGCAGACCTAAAACTGGTGGGCGCTCCTTCAATCGTTGATTTCAACGTAACCGATGAGCATACTGCTCAGTTCAGTTTTTCCTGCGGCCTTTACCCCGAGGTCACTTTAGGCCAGTACAAGGGACTTGAAGCCGAGCGCAACGAGCTTCCCGTTACTGATGAGGACGTAGAAAGCGAACTTGACTCCATGCGCCGTAGAAACGCACGCAAGGTCAGCGTTGAGCGCGAAGCACAGATGGGCGATATTGCAAACATCGACTATGAAGGCCTCCTTGACGGCGTGCCTTTTGACGGCGGCACTGATAAAGGCCACGATCTGGAGCTTGGATCAAATTCCTTCGTCCCCGGATTTGAGGAGCAGATCGTGGGTATGAAGATCGGTGAAGAGAAAGATATCGACATTACATTCCCTAAGGATTATGTTGAAGACCTTGCAGGCAAGTCAGTGGTATTCAAGGTGAAGCTCAACTCCCTCACAGTGAACGAGCTGCCTGAAGCTGATGATGAGTTCGCAAAGGATGTCTCTGAATTCGATACTCTCGATGAATATAAGGCTGACCTTAGAAAGACAATAGAAAACAGACGCAAGGATCAGGCAGACAACGCCTTTAAGGCGGAGGTTGTCAGCAAGGCTGTGGATAATATGACAGTTGCGATCCCTGAGGTCATGATCAGAGCAAAGGAAGAGGAGATGCTCAGAAATTATGCCGCGAATTTCGGTATGATGGATAGAGACATGTCCTTTGAGGATCTTTGTAAGATGATGGGCGTTGATGAGGCAACCATCAATAATTCGCTTCGTCCGGGTGCCGAGTTCCAGGTCAAATCCGACCTGTTGCTGGAAGCTGTCGTAAAAGCGGAAAACATCGAAATCACCGATGACGACAGAAAAGAGTATGTCGAGCGCGTTTCCTCCGGCATGGGAGTAACAGCCGAGCAGCTCGAGCAGTATTTCGGCGCTGAGTTCATAGATAACGAACTGCGCAAAGAGAAAGCTACCAATATTATGGTAGAAAGTGCCGTTGTGAAAGCACCGGGTGAGGCAAAGGAAGAGCCGGTCGCTGAAGCAAAGGAAGAGGCTGCCGAATAATCTGAGGCGCCTGCTTAATTGTTAAGGAGTTGAGAAAATGAGTCTTGTCCCGTATGTAGTTGAGCAGACAAGCAGAGGCGAGCGTTCTTATGATATTTTCTCCCGCCTGCTCAATGACCGTATAATAATGCTTTCAGAGGAAGTAAACGACGTCACTGCGAGTCTGGTGGTAGCTCAGATGCTTTATCTCGAAGCTCAGGATCCGGACAAGGATATCCAGTTTTATATCAACAGCCCCGGCGGAAGTGTTACTGCGGGTTTCGCGATATACGACACCATGCAGTATATCAAGCCGGACGTTTCAACTATCTGTATCGGTATGGCAGCGTCCATGGGAGCCTTCCTGCTCTCCTCCGGAGCGAAAGGCAAGAGGATCGCGCTCCCGAATTCAGAAATAATGATCCATCAGCCTTCAGGAGGCAGTCAGGGCCAGTGCACTGATATCCAGATCCAGGCTGAGCAGATCCTTAAAATAAAGAACAAGCTCAACGCCATTCTTGCACAGAACACTGGGAAGGAAATATCCGAGATCGAAAGAGACTGTGAGAGAGACAACTTCATGTCTGCCGAAGAGGCGATGGCTTACGGCCTTATTGATAAGGTCATATATAAACGCTGAGCGGATAGCTGATGGAGGGACATTTTGTTCCTCCATTGTTTTACTGCTGTTATATGAGGTGTAAAAATGCCTAGATCTGATGACAGGAAAAGTATTAGATGTTCATTCTGCGGAAAACCGCAGGCACTTGTCAACAGGCTGATAGCCGGAAACGGCAGCTATATATGTGATGAGTGCGTCAGAATGTGCATGACAATAGTGGATGATCTGCCGGAGGAGGTGCCTTCGGATTATAGCGGAGCTCCGCTTGTTTTCGATAAGCTCCCTAAGCCGGGAATGATAAAGGCGTCCCTGGATGAATATGTGATAGGCCAGGAGTATGCAAAAAAGGTGCTTGCGGTTGCCGTCTATAACCATTATAAGCGTATCCTTCATGCCTCCAGCGATGTTGAACTCCAGAAAAGCAATATACTCCTCATTGGCCCCACCGGAAGCGGAAAGACTCTCTTTGCACAGACGCTTGCGAAGATGCTCGATGTTCCCTTTGCCATAGCGGACGCTACCACTATAACCGAAGCCGGCTATGTTGGGGAGGATGTGGAGAATGTTATCCTGAAGCTGCTCCAGGCTGCAGACTTTGATGTTGAAAGAGCCCAGAGAGGGATCATTTATATCGATGAGATCGATAAAATAGCGAGAAAAAGCGAAAATACCTCCATCACAAGAGATGTTTCCGGTGAGGGCGTTCAGCAGGCGCTACTGAAGCTACTGGAAGGCACTGTTGCCAATGTTCCTCCTCAGGGCGGAAGAAAACATCCGCAGCAGGAATTCATCCATGTCGATACGACGAACATTCTTTTCATATGCGGCGGTGCTTTCGACGGCCTGGATAAGATAATAGAGAAGAGAATGAATGATAAGACGATGGGTTTCGGCGCGGACATCAGGAGCAAGAGGGATAAGGAGACCAACATTTTCTCATTTATACAGCAGCATGATCTTCTGAAGTTCGGCATCATACCGGAACTCATAGGAAGACTGCCGGTAGTTGCAGCCCTCGATGCTTTAAGCAGAGATGATCTTGTCCGCATCCTGACTGAGCCTAAGAATGCCATAACCAGACAGTATATCAAACTCATGTCCTTCGATAATGTCGATCTCAGCTTTGAAGCCGCTGCTCTTGAAGCCGTGGCCGATAAGGCAATTGAGATGAATATCGGTGCCAGGGGACTTCGCAGTGTTATGGAGAATATTATGATGGATCTTATGTATTCGGTGCCGTCAGACCCGTCCATCGGATCCATAGTCATCAGAAAGGATGAGAATACAGGTGAGATAGTTCCTGATATCCGCCGCAGGAACGAGACGGAGGCTTCAGCCTGACATGAATTCATACGGTGGTTTTCACAGGAGAATAACATGGAAAACGTTATAAACAATCTGTTCTCTCTGCCGCTGATACCGCTCAGAGGACTCACCATATACCCAGGAATGCTCCTTACCTTCGAAGTGGAAAGGGCTGCTTCCGTCACTGCGCTTAATAATGCAGTCAACAGCGAGCGGCTGATCTTTCTTGCTTCCCAGATAAACATCGCGGATGATGTTCCTGAGGAAAACGGGATATATCATATCGGAGTCGTTTGCAGAGTGCGCCAGCAGCTCAGAATACCCCGCGGCAGCGGCTGCCGTGTAATGGTCGAGGGACTGTATCGCGCCGTGGCAACACAGTTAGAGACCGGCAGTGACGGATACACAGCCGTTATAAGGGCTCTTCCGGATAAAAAGGAGCGTGTGGCAGCAAACAGGCTTGAAGCGCTCGTAAGGAATGCTCTTTCCCTGTTCGAGGAGTATATACATTTCAATTCCGAGATGATGCCCGAGCATATTCTGGACGTGGTGGCAAATCCTGATCCCTCACATATTTCATATTTCATTGCTCAGAATATTCGTCTGTCAGGAGAGGACAAACAGCAGCTTCTTGAGGAACTCAGCCCCTCAAAGAGACTTATCATGCTGGGCAAAATGCTGAATAATGAGTTGAATATACTCACTATAGAAAAAGAACTGAATGAGGCTACTCAGGAGGAGATAAACAGAAATCAGCGTGAATACTTTCTCCATGAGGAACTGAAGGTCATAAAGAGCGAACTCGGTGAAGATACGCTTGACGATACTGACGAATACCGGGAAAAGATAAATGCTCTTCCCGTCAGCGATGAGATACGGAAGAAACTGCTCAAGGAAGTAGATCATCTTTCCAAACAGCCGTTCGGATCCTCCGAGGCGTCCGTTATCAGATCTTATCTGGATATCTGCCTTGAGATACCCTGGGGGATAAAGACGGAGGAGACTATAGATATCTCGAAGGCGAGAAAGATCCTTGACAATGATCATTTCGGACTCGACAAGGTAAAGGAAAGAATAATAGAATACCTTGCCGTACGTCAGCTTTCTCCTGACGTTAAAGGCGGACTGCTCTGCCTTGTTGGCCCTCCGGGTACAGGTAAGACAAGCGTTGCCATGAGTATTGCGCGTGCCACAAACAGAAAACTCGTCAGGATAGCTCTTGGCGGCGTGCATGATGAGGCAGAGATCCGCGGACATCGCAAGACATATATAGGAGCCATGCCCGGCAGGATAATAAACGGAGTTATCCAATCCGGAAGCTGCAATCCTCTTATGGTCCTCGATGAGATAGACAAGCTCGGTTCAGATTACCGTGGTGATCCTTCTGCCGCCCTGCTGGAGGCTCTCGACGGTGAGCAGAACAGCACTTTCAGGGATAATTTCCTGGAGATACCATTCGATCTTTCAGAGATATTCTTCATAACCACAGCGAACACGACAGACACCATCCCCAGAGCTCTTCTCGACAGGATGGAAGTAATAGAAATGTCCAGCTACACGGATGAGGAAAAGCTTCAGATAGCCAAGAGGCACCTTGTTCCCAAACAGAGAAAAAAGCACGGCTTGAAAGGTAAAACTCTCAGGATATCCGATGAAGCACTGAGAAAGATCATAGTCTCTTACACCAGAGAATCCGGCGTTAGGATACTTGAGCGGGAGATAGCGCATGTCTGCCGTAAAGCCGCAACCGGTATTGCGTCGGGCGAGTATGCCTCTCTCTCGGTAGTACCAGCAAAGCTTGAAAAGCTTATCGGACCGGAGAAATTTAAACAGGAAAGCCTTCTAAGAAGGGACGAAGTAGGTCTTGTGAGAGGCCTGGCATATACATCTGTAGGCGGTGAAACGCTCGATGTTGAGGTCTCAGTGGTGGATGGAAGCGGAAAGATCGAGATGACGGGCAACCTTGGCGATGTCATGAAGGAATCCGTTTCTGCCGCCGTTACCGTGATAAGAAGCAGGGCGAAGCAGTTCGGCATTGCTCCGGATTTTTATAAGACTATGGATATCCATATACACTTTCCTGAAGGAGCAGTCCCGAAAGACGGCCCTTCGGCGGGTATCACAGTCTGCATTGCTCTGATTTCCGCACTCTCCGGCATGAAGGTGCGGCACGATGTCGCCATGACGGGAGAGATAACTCTGAGAGGCCGCGTGCTTCCGATCGGGGGACTTAAAGAAAAGACAATGGCTGCGCTCCGCAACGGAATAAAGACAGTAATAATTCCTAAAGATAATCTCACAGATCTTGAAGAGATCGATCAGACTGTCAGAAGATCGCTCGAATTTATCCCGGTCTCGGTGATAGATGAAGCCGCCGAAGCATCGCTTATCCCGATCCTTGCAGAAAACGCTTTGCCGCAGGGTCAGATCCAGAAACATATTCTTGAAACTGTCAGACAGTGACGGCGGTGCATCATGGCTTCGATCAATTTCAACAGAGCCGAATTCGTGCTGTCCGCCGCTGATAAGCGTCAGTTCATACATGACAGCCGTAGTAAGGCGGTTTTTGCCGGCAGATCGAATGTAGGGAAATCCTCGGTGATAAACAGACTGCTCAACAGGAAAAACTTTGCCAGAGTGGGATCAGAGCCGGGAAAAACAGTGCACATAAACTATTTTCTTGCAGATGACAAGCTCTATCTCATAGACCTGCCGGGATACGGTTATGCAAAAGTTTCGGCATCTGAGAAAATGAGATGGTCCGGACTGATGGAATCCTTCTTTGCGGATGAGAAGATAGATGCAGCTGTACTTATCGTTGATGTGAGACATCTGCCCACAAAAGACGATAAGATGATGGCTGAATGGATGCAGTCTGCTGGCTTCCGTTTTGCAGTTGTTGCAAACAAGACTGATAAGATCAAAAAAAGCATGCTGGAAAACTGCATATCAGATATAAAGGGTTTCCTTGAGATTGATGATGATATACCGCTCATACCGTTTTCCGCTGAAAAGGGAGATGGCAGGGAAGCACTGATATCTTTCGTGGAATCATGTATGTGACAACATGCGGAGCAGGGCGAATTATTCCGTCCTGCTCTTGTTTTTTACGGGCTGTTTTGGTAGAATGTTAAAAACTGTGATATGATACTGCTATGGAAGATAATGTACTGAATTTTCATCTGGGATCCCTTATTAAGGGTGAGGATACAACTGAAGACTTTGACGGTCCTCTTACACTTATCCTTGAACTGCTCAGAAAGAACAAAATTGAGATCAGAGATATCAAAATAGCCGATATACTTGACCAGTATCTTGAGTATCTCGACCGTATGCAGAAAATGGATCTGGAGATCGCAAGCGAATTTGTCAGAATGGCTTCATATCTCCTTATGATCAAAACAAAGATGATGCTATTCGGAGAGAAATCAGAGATAACAGAGCTCGATGAGCTTATATCTTCGCTCGAAAAGCTGCAGGCTAAGGATTATTTCGAATCGGTAAAAGGGGTGATCCCGGAGCTCGAGGGACGGCTGAAAGAGGGACTGCTGAGTTATACAAAAGGCCCCGAACCCTCCCGCGAAAGCAAAGCTGCAGCGGAATATGAGATCACTGAAATTGGATTGCTTTCTGCGTTGCTTTCCGTCTATCTAAGAGATAATGCCAGGCCTGAAAAGGATGTTCATATCCGTCCGCAGTATCCGAGAAGAGTGCTTTTCAGCGTAAGAGAAAAGAGCAAAAGCATTGTAAATACATTGCGGAGCGGGCCTGTCAGCCTTGGTGTTATCTTCGGGAGCTGTACCAGCAGAACGGAAATAGTTGCGGCATTTCTTTCTATTCTTGAGCTGTGCAGTTTTGGAAGCGTATCTGTTGAAGATAACGAAGGAGGCTATATCGTCTCACTGATAGATGATGATATAGATGATATACTGGAAAAAATTTCAGAGTGATTTATGGATGATTTGAAATCAGCAATTGAAGCTGTCCTGTTCGCTTCGGGCGATAGTGTTCCCGTTGGCCGTCTCTCCCTTGCATTCGGATGCGAAGAGGAAGAAATAATCTGTTCCGCCAAGGATCTGGAAGATGAACTTGCCTCTGCCGGGAGAGGTATAAGGCTTGTTTTCCTTGAAAACAGGCTACAGCTGTGTTCGGCACCTGAATTTGCCCCGCAGATAATCAAGGCTCTTGACGAACGGAAGAAACCGACTCTTACTAAACCGGCGCTTGAAGTGCTCGCGATAGTGGCTTATTACCAGCCTGTGACAAGAGCCTATATAGATCAGATGCGTGGAGTTGACAGTTCTTATACAGTTGGTGTACTTCTTGAGCGAGGTCTTATAGAAGTGAGCGGGAAACTCGATGCGCCTGGAAGACCCTCTCTCTTTAAGACCACGGAGTCATTTCTCAGAAATACAGGGATCTCGTCTATAGAAGAGCTTCCCATACTGCCGGACATGACTGTAAGCGACAGTACGGAAAAACTCAGGCAGAGAGTAGAAGAGCTGCGTTCGGCAGTAGATAAGGATCAGATAACAATCAGCGAAATATCTGTTTGATGTATATTCCCTCGGAAAGGGGTGATGTGTTTGACTGCGTTGATAGTGATCGGTATCATAGCGCTTATCATTTTCCTTATAATGATGATTCCGGTTGGTGCGGACATAGGATACGCAGACGGTCAGCTCAGTCTTTCAGCCAAGGTGATGGGCATATTCCTGCAGCTTCTTCCAAAGGAAGAAGACGTGGAAAAGAAGCCGAAGAAGGAAAAAAAGCCTAAGAAAGAAAAGAAACCGAAAAAGCCGAAGAAAGAGGAAACTCCTGCCGAGGAGCCCGAAAAGGAAGAGGAAGGCAAAAAGAAGAAAGGTTTGCCGCTGGGACTTACCATAGACGACCTTCTTGACCTTGTTAAGGCGGTTTTCAAAGGCCTTGGAAAATTCCGCATATGGGTCGACAGATTTCTGCTCCATTATATAGCTGCTGGAAAAGATCCCTATAAAACAGCCGTTACCTTTGGAAAGATCAATGCAACGCTCTGTGCATTGGCACCAATCTGCAGAAAGAAATTCAAATGCCGCGATACGGATGTATATACTGACATCAACTTTGCAGAAGAGAAGCCGTTCATTGAATTTGGACTTGGTTTCCACATTCGCATAGGCACTCTGTTTGCTGTTGCGAACGCCATCATCTTCAGAGCACTTTGGATTATCATAAGAAGCAAAACACGGCAGCTGTTTGATAAGATAAGAGGAAAGCTTGAACGCAAGCCCGAGGAAGCGCTTGCCGAAACCGAGCAATAACAGATCAAAAATAAACTATAAACCATATGAAAGGATAATATAAAAATGGAAAACATCAATCCTATCGGCGAACTCATGAGATCTACCATGGAGAACGTAAAGAATATCCTTAAAGTTGATACAGTAGTGGGTGATCCCATAGTCACACCCGATGGTATAACACTGGTTCCCATTTCGAAGATCAGCGTAGGCTTCGGCGGCGGCGGTGTTGAGTTCGGTAATAAAAGGTCTAATGAACAGAGACCCTACGGCGGCGGCAATGCAACAGGCGTGAAGGTGGAACCCTTCGGATTCCTTGTAATCAAGGACGGAGTCGTCAGAATGGTGAATGTTACTCCTCCTGCAAGCAATACTGTGGACAGGATAATCGATCTTGTGCCTCAGGTGATGGACAGGGTGGACGCTTTCATTGCCAAGCAGAAGGAAAGCTGAGGTCTCAGACATAATATATAAATCATTATAAGCACTGTCAGTTGTACTGCAGTGCTTTTAAAAATTCTTGCAGTCCGGAGGTTTGAGATGCCGGAAAGAATCCAGAAGTTGATCGCAGAGTACGGACTCATGTCCAGAAGAGCTGCGGAAAAGATCATTGCAGATGGCAGAGTATCTGTAAATGGCAGAATAGCATATCTGGGGGAAAAAGCAGATCTGGCGACCGATATCGTTCTTGTGGATGGAAAACCGCTGAACGGGGACAGGGAAAAGAAATATATATTGCTAAACAAGCCTCGGGGATATGTTACGACAATGAGAGATGAGAAAGGCCGGAAAAACGTTTCAATGCTCATCGCAGATGCAGGTACAAGGATCTACCCTGTCGGAAGGCTCGACCTTAACTCCGAGGGGCTTCTGATAATGACAAATGACGGAGATTTTGCAAACCGACTGATGCATCCGTCCAACAATATACTTAAGACATATTCAGTAACCGTAACCGGAGATGATATACCGGCTTCCGTAGAGATCCTGCGAGGACCGGTTGAGATCGATGGCACTTCTGTTAAAGCAAAAGCAGTCGAACTGAGTAATATAAGCGGAACGGAGGCCATGCTGCACATAACGATTGGAGAGGGAAAGAACAGAGAGGTCAGAAAAATGTGCGCTTTTGCCGGTCTCAAGGTACTTGGGTTGAAAAGAATAAAAGAAGGAAGTCTGGAACTGGGTGATCTTAAATCCGGACAATGGAGATACCTGACAACGGAGGAGATCGATTCTTTCCGTATGGATGATGCCTGATATGAACAGAAATGAAACGTTTTATGACCTTGCGGTGATCGGAGCCGGACCTGCGGGAATGATGTGCGCTTATACAGCTGCTGAGCGCGGGCTGAAAGTCGCTGTCATCGATCCCAACAGATATCCGGGAAGAAAACTCAGGATAACAGGCAAGGGCAGATGCAACCTCACAAATGATTGCGATATCAGAAAGTTTCTTGAGAATGTACCGCGCAACGGAAAATTCCTGTACAGCTGCATCAATGCGTTTCCGCCATCGGCAGTGATTTCCTTTTTTGAAGAAAAAGGGCTCCATCTGAAAACAGAAAGGGGAGCGAGAGTTTTCCCCTTGTCAGATAATGCAAATGACGTTGCAGATACGATAGCGCGTTTATGCAGGGAGAAAGGCGTAGTTTTCATCAGAGACAGAGTGAGGAAACTGCTGATCGGTGACGGCGCGGTTTGCGGCGTTGAAACAGCGGAGAGTACCATATACAGTCCGAATGCAGCACTGTGTACCGGCGGCCTCTCATATCCGCTTACTGGATCTTCCGGCGACGGACACAGATTTGCTGCATCAGCAGGACATACAATTACACCCTGCAGGCCATCGCTGGTGCCGCTCGAGAGCAGCGATGACTGGTGCGGCGAAATGCAGGGGTTTTCGCTCAGAAACATTTCGCTTACTGTTTATGAAAACAATAAAGCCGTCTACAGCGATTTTGGAGAGATGCTATTTACGCATTTCGGCGTTTCAGGACCGGTTATACTAAGCGCCAGCGCGCATATGAGAAATTTCGGTACTGCATGCTACAGGCTTGAGATAGACCTGAAGCCTGCACTCGATGAAAAAAAACTCGATTCAAGGATGCTGAGAGATTTTCAGAAGTATTCCAACAGAGAGATAAAAAATGCGCTTTCAGATCTGGCGGCAAGTTCCATGATCCCGGTGCTTATCAAGCTGTCTGGGATTCCTGAGGATACAAAGGTAAATTCGATTACAAGAGAACAGAGAGAGAAGCTGCGTGATCTTTTCAAAAGATTTCCTGTTTCGGTTTCAGGTACGAGGCCGATAGATGAGGCGATCGTCACATCAGGTGGGGTAGATGTAAAGGAGATCGATCCGCGGTCTATGAGATCAAAGCTCGTGAAGGGCTTGTATTTTGCAGGTGAGATAATAGATGTTGACGCCTATACGGGAGGCTTCAATCTGCAGATAGCCTGGGCTACCGGCCATATGGCAGGTTTGTCTGCGGGAACTGATAAATAACAGGAGGTGCAATTATGGCTTATTATTCAATAGCGATCGACGGACCTTCGGGAGCAGGAAAGAGCTCTATGGCAAAAGCCGTCGCAAAGAAGTACAATTTCATATATGTGGATACCGGCGCGATCTACAGGACCGTAGGACTTGCTGCACACAGACGCGGCATTTCCTGCTCTGATGAGACAGAGGTGGCTAAGATCCTTCCGGAGCTCAGGATCGAGATGAAGTATGATGATAAGGGAGAGCAAAGGATGTATCTCGATGGAGAGGATGTCTCCTCAGATATTAGGCTCCCGGAGATCTCCATCTGTGCTTCGGATGTATCGGCGCTTCCTGCCGTCAGAGCTTTTCTGTTGGACATGCAGAGGGCTATGGCCAGAACGAACAGCGTTATAATGGACGGCAGGGACATTGGCACCGTGGTGTTGCCGAATGCTGATGTCAAGATATTCCTGACAGCAAGCAGTTCTGAGAGGGCGCGCAGACGGCTTCTTCAGCTGAAGGAAAAGGGAATTAATGAAGACTTTGAGAAAGTTCTTAAAGAGATCGAGTACAGAGATAAGCAAGACAGCAGCAGAGACATAGCTCCTCTGAAGCCGGCCGATGATGCGGTGATCATTGATTCCAGCGAAATAGATTTTGATGGAACTGTGGCGCTTATTTCGTCTGTCATCGAGGAAAGGCTTCATCAGAACTGATATGGTACCTTCCGGTTGTAATATACTATTGGCAGAGAGCGCAGGTTTCTGCTTTGGAGTGAAGCGCTCAGTTGAGATTGCTGAAAAGACTGTAAGTGAATACGGTCAGTGTGCAAGTTTTGGACCTCTTATCCATAATGCTGATGTGATTTCAAAGCTGGAGAAAAAAGGACTCAGAGTGCTGAATGATGTCAGCGATGTAAAAGAGGGAGAGAGGGTAATCATACGTGCCCACGGAGTGGCTCCCGAGATCTACACAGAACTGAATGATGCCGGTGCAGAGGTCATTGATGCCACATGCCCCAAAGTGAAACTGATCCACAATATTGCCAGAAAAGCATCAGAAGACGGAGACTTCGTGATTATCATAGGGATGAAGAAGCATCCCGAAGTCGAGGCAATATCCGGATACTGCTCGGAATGCATCATTGCAGAGGATCCTTCCGAAACGGAAAAACTTCTGCGCGATGCTCTCCCTTCAATCGTGGATAAAAACATATGTGTGGTATCACAGACAACACAGACCAGAGATAATTACACCAAATGCTGTGATATGATAAAAAATATGTGTACAAACGTGAAAATATTTGATACAATATGTGTTGCTACGTCCACAAGGCAGGGAGAAGCGGAGAAAATCTCATCTGAGTGCGATGCTGTAATCGTAATAGGTGGAAAACACAGTGCCAACAGCATTCATCTTGCGGAGATATGCCGCAGGAATTGCGCAGATGTTCGTTTCATTGCGAACGCGGATGAACTGGATCTTACCGGTTTGAGCGGCGGGAAGACTGTCGGTATCACGGCAGGCGCATCCACTCCTTCGTGGATAATTAAGGAGGTAATAAACAAAATGAGTGACGAGATCGTTAATGGCGAGGCCATAATCGAGGAAAAGCCCACTGCTGAGAAAGAAATGTCCTTCGACGAAATGCTGGAGGAATCTCTCAAGCCTATATATAATGGAGATAAGGTAAAAGGTATAGTTGCCGCGATAAGCGGAACTGAGGTCAGCGTTGACCTCGGAGCCAAGTATTCCGGATTTATTCCCACATCTGAATTCACCGATGCCGGCGAGAAAGTGGAGGATGTTCTTAAAGTCGGAGATGAGGTGGAAGGCGTAGTCGTCAGAGTGAACGACGTTGAAGGCACAGCACAGATCTCCAAAAAGCGCCTGGATGCAACCAAGATATGGAGTGATCTTGAAGAGGCTGTTGAGAATGGAGAGGTTCTTGAAGGTGTTGTAACTGAGGAAAACAAGGGCGGTGTTGTTGTCAACATTAAGGGTGTCCGTGTATTTGTTCCAGCATCTCAGACCAATATCCCCAAGGATTCCGAACTTGCTCAGCTCCTGAAGCAGACAGTCAAGCTCAAGATCACCGAGGTAAACAAAGCAAGAAAGCGTGTTGTGGGTTCTATCCGCCGCGCTGTTCAGGCTGATCGCAAAGCTCTGCTCGAGAAATTCTGGGATGAGATTGAAGAAGGAAAGAGATTCAAGGGCATCGTAAAATCTCTTACAGGTTATGGCGCTTTTGTCGATATCGGCGGAGTCGATGGCATGGTCCATGTATCTGAACTCAGCTGGGGCAGAATCCGTCAACCTTCCGAGGTCGTTTCAGTCGGTGATGAGATAGAGGTTTATGTTATCAGCTTTGATAAAGAGAAGAGAAAAATCTCATTGGGTTACAAGGATCCGAATGCTGATCCATGGAAGATCTTCATGAATACCTATAAGGTCGGCGATGTGGCTAAAGTCAGGATAGTCAAGCTGATGGACTTCGGCGCATTTGCAGAAGTGGTTCCAGGCGTTGACGGACTCATCCACATCTCTCAGATCGCAAACCGCCGTATCGAGAAGCCGTCCGAAGTGCTTACCGTTGGCGACGAGGTAGAGGCAAAGATCACGGCTGTCGATGAAGAGAAGCAGAAGATATCTCTCTCTATCCGCGCACTTTCCGAGCCTGCTCCGGCCGAGGCACCCGCAACCGAAGAGTCTGCAGAGGATGAGGTAGTATTTGAAATCTCCGAGTCCGGTGAGACCAGAGGCGAAGTAGAAGAAACAGAAGATGCTCCTGCGGAAGCAGCAGAGACTTCTGTGACTGAAGTGGCGGCAGAAACTGCTGAATAATTTTGGGATATAATAAAAAAGCACCGCAAATCAAAAGATCTGCGGTGCTTTTTTTACACACGATTTCAAAATTGATAAAGGTTCAGCCCGGTGCTCTCCATATCCAGTTTGCGGCCGACAATTCCGTTTATTCTCCTTACGGCCATCTCACTTGTTGCCGATATCCTGCATTCGTTGAGATGCCCGCCTACAACGCTCATATCTTCCCGGCAGAGATTTATATGCAGATGGAGATATACTTCACCATCTTTTCTTGAAATATTGCCAAGCAGGGAAGTGATTTCCATAGGTCCGTCGAAACTGTGTTTATAATACTGACGTGACTCTACATCATACAGACCTACAACAGCATGATCCGAAGCTCCTATCGCCTCAACAGTACCTAGCATGATTTTTTCATTTTCGCATAGTTCTTTAAGCGATGTCAGCAGTTCATCACCCCGGTCGAGACGAATAATATATATGTTTTCAAAAAGTCTGTATTCCACAATGAAATCTCCGTTTCTTTTTTTGAAATACTAACATATGTGTCATTATTTAACAATATCAGCTTCAGATCGGCGGATCTGTCATATGTAAATAAGATATATAGTAAAAAAATATCATAATAATATATTTCAAATATTTGTAATTACCTTGAAAAAAGGAATACAGTATGGTAGAATCCCAATATTATTTAGCATGATAGCTATTTAATGTATCAAAGTCCTGGATTGAATAGTTTCTGTTCAAAAGGACAAGAAAGAGAGGACAGAATATGGCAGACATTCCCGAAAAGCCGGAAACACCGGAAGTCCCGGAAGCTCCTGTAGCTGTTAAGAAGAGCCGCCTTGACCGTATGCTCGACTCGATCGAGCGCGCCGGCAACAAACTACCCGATCCCATAACGCTCTTCTTATATCTGGCAATCATAGTTGTGCTGATTTCATGGCTGTGCAGCGCGCTGCATGTCAGTGCTATCAACCCGGCAAACAATGAAGCGGTAACTCCCGTCAACCTCTTCTCCATATGGGGCATCCAGTATCTGTGGTCGAATGTTATCACAAACTTCTCTGGATTTGCGCCTCTGGGCATGGTACTTGTCGCGGTCATCGGTTCTACGGCAGCTGAGAAGAGCGGATTCCTTGTAGCTTTGATGGAGCGCTTCCTCGGCAAATCCAAGGGATGGATAGTTACCATGGTGGTAATATTCCTTGGGATAAACCTCAATATCGCCGGTGATGCTGGATTTATCGTTCTCCCGCCGCTCGCGGCAATCCTTTTCATGTCTATCGGGCGCCACCCGCTGCTAGGTATATATACAGGCTTTGCATCTGTTGCAGCAGGCTTCTGCGCTAACGTACTGCTCGGACTTTCAGATGCGCTTGCATATGGCTTTACCGAGAATGCTGCACGTATGATCGATCCGGGATACACCCAGTCGATCGCTATCAACTGGTATTTCCTGATAGTTTCGTGCATCATCCTGACACTCGGCGGAACTCTTCTTGTTGAGAAGGTAATGGTGCCGCGTTTCCCGATATCCAAGGAAGAGCTGGCAAAACACGATTTTGATGAGAATGCTGCCATTATTACACCGGAGCAGAAGAAAGCGCTCAGAGCTGCCGGAATCGGCTTTGCGATATTCCTTGCAGTGCTTCTCGTTCTTTGCTTCACCGGTGTTCTGGCTGATGAAACCGGTTCACTTACAAACTCTGCAGCACCTTTCACAAAGGGTATAGTATGGACTGTTACTCTTGCCCTGCTGATCCCCGGTATCTGCTATGGCGTTTCGATTGGCAAATATAAGAGCGACAAGGATGTGTGGGCTGATATTTCCCAGGGCTTCTCCGAGATGGGCAACTATGTGTTCATGTGCTTCTTTATCTCTATATTTACGAATTTCTTCTCAGTTTCCAAGCTCGGTACCATCCTTGCGATAGCAGGCGCAAACGGACTCAAGGCCATCGGCTTCACAGGCGTTCCCCTTATGATCGGTCTTATTATAGTATCCTGCATAGTCAACATCTTCATCGGATCTGCATCTGCCAAGTGGGCTATCCTTGCTCCTGTTTTCGTCCCGATGATGATGCTCATGGGCTACGACCCGGCTATCACTCAGGTTGTATACCGTATTGGCGACTCCATAACTAACCCGCTTTCTCCTTTGTTCACGTATATGCCTGTTGTTCTTGGTTTTGCACGCAAATATGATAAGAATGTAGGACTTGGTACTATTATAGCGAATATGCTTCCGTTCTCGGTCACGTTCATGATCCTCTGGATTATCCAGGTGATTCTCTGGGTCGTCTTCAATATACCTCTCGGACCTGGCGGCGGCATCTATCTTTGATCTTCTTAGTAAGGTCAGAACATAAGCTTAACAGAGACAGCGGCCCGGATTTGTTTAAATTCGGGCCGTCTTTGTCAGAGAGGATGCAATTATGGATTATGCGGTACGTGCTCAGGAACTGAAGCAATATATAATTGAGCAGCGTCATTTCCTGCACAGGCATGCTGAACTTTCCTATAAAGAGACTGTAACTACAAAGCATATTGCTGATGAACTCAGGTCATTCGGCATTGAAGTGATGACTTTTAATGATTATACAGGCTGTATAGGTATTATACGCGGTGAGACACCGGGTAAGACAGTGCTTTTAAGGGCGGATATCGATGCACTGCCGATTTGTGAAAACAGCGGTGTTGATTTTGAAAGTATAAATAATGGAGTTATGCATGCCTGCGGCCATGACTGCCATGCTGCAATGCTTCTCGGAGCAGCACGTATGCTGCAGGAAAACCGCGCAGCGCTGAATGGAAATGTCAAACTTCTGTTTCAGGCTGGCGAAGAGGCATTTTACGGTGTGAGATACTATTGGGAGCAGGGGCTGGTAAATGATGTGGATGCTGCAATGGGCATGCATGTATGGCCGACTGTCCAATCCGGATATATTGCGGTTCAGGACGGGAACCTTATGGCCAGCTGCGATAATTTCCGGCTGACTGTTCACGGCCGGTCCGCCCACGGAGCCCGTCCGCACGAAAGCTGTGATGCCATAGTTGCAGCCAGCAGTATAATTCTGGGTATTCAGACTATAGTAAGCAGAATGACGTCTCCTCTTGAACCGCTGGTTGTTACCATCGGCTCTATACGTTCAGGCACTCAGTTCAATATTATATCTGATACAGCCGTGATGGAAGGGACTGTCCGGACCTATAATCCTGAAATACGTGCAAAGGTCGAACAGGAGATAAGACAGGTTATGAACAGTGCAGCCGCCATGTCCGGCTGCACAGCAGAACTTTTTTATGATTATATAGAGCCCAGCGTATGCAACCGTGACATTGAACTGAACGATATTGCGAGAGCATCCGCTGTTAAGCTCTTTGGGGAGGATATTCTCAGACCTACACCGCAGTCGATGGGAAGTGAGGATTTCTCATTTCTTATGGAAAAGATACCTTCATCACTGTTCGTTTTTCTAGGCTGCTATGATGAAAACAGCGGCTGCATTTATCCTGTGCATAATGAGAAATTCAGGATCAATGAAGATATCCTTCCTATCGGGGCTGCTGAATATGCTCAGTTTGCCGAGGACTATCTGAAAAGTTCCGGGGGTGGATCTCTATGAAAGACATTGCACAAGCGGCATTGAAAATCGAACAGCATGTAACGGAAATGAGACGTCATCTGCATATGCATCCGGAAGTAGGCTGTATGGAGACGGAGACCACGGCTTATATAAAAAAAGAACTTGCGGATATCGGAATTCCCGTCATCGCTTATGAAGATATTACCGGGTGCATCGGAATTATAAAAGGGGGAAGACCCGGAAAGACTCTGATGCTTCGTGCTGATATTGATGCTCTGCCAATTCAGGAAAACACCGGACTTCCTTACAGTTCTGTTAACGATGGAGTTATGCATGCCTGCGGTCACGACTGCCATACAGCAATGCTTCTGGGGGCGGCTCGCATACTGTGGGAAATCCGAGCAGAGCTTTGCGGTACCGTTAAACTCATATTCCAGATGGCTGAGGAGATAGGCAGGAAATCTGAAGAATACGTTAAAAGGGGAGCGCTTGAAGGCGTTGATGCGATTTTCGGCATGCATGTTTGGCCTGAAATGGTTTCAGGGACCTTCAATTTTGAACCTGGAGAAAGAATGGCCTGCTCCGACCGCTTTACTGTAAGGATCAAGGGAGTGTCAGCACATGGCTCTGCACCTCATCTTGGCAGGGATGCAGTACTTGCTGCCGCAGCTGTCGTTCAGGCACTTCAGACGCTTACGAGTCGCGTTATGGACCCGCTTGATGCTCTGGTTGTTACTGTGGGAATGATGAACGGAGGGACTAAGCAGAATATCCTGGCTGACAGTGCGGAACTCGTAGGTACAGTCAGAACATTTAACAGCAGCTTCAGGGATTCAATGCCTGAAAGGATCAGAAACATCGCTGTTTCAACCGCCGCCGCTTATGGATGTGAAGCGGACTGTGACTATTATTTCGGACCGAGCCCGCTCATAAATGATGCGGAACTTGTCCGGATAGCAAGGGATGCAGGAGAAGAAGTCTTCGGAAGGGAGGCTTTCTGCAAGGTGGTAAAAACCATGGGAGCAGAGGATTTCAGCGTTTTCATGGAGCATGTGCCTGGAGTATATGGCTATATCGGAACAAGAAATGAAGAAAAAGGCATAACCTGTACCAACCATAATCCCGGATTTATCGTTGATGAGGATATACTTGTAAAAGGCACGGAACTATATGTCCGCTTTACAGAGAAATATCTTAATTCTTAAGCGTACCAGCGGTGCAGTAAAATATTGACGGAGCATGTATGAAACGGATCTCATATAAGAACGACAGAGCAAAATTCTGGCTTGCAGTTACGGCAGTTTCAGCATTGATATGGGCGCTGGGAGGACTGCTTGGAGCATTAATAAAAAATGAGCAGGCATCCCCGGTCTTCGCTGTTATCTCGGGTTCTGCTTCATGCTGTATACTTGCAGGCGCGGTGCTTACGCTTGCAGAGCGTCGCGGCAGAAAGGCACCCGGCAGGAAACAGCTTATGATAGAGATAGAGCTCGAGGCGCTGATGCTGGCCCTTGTGATCCTGGCCGAAGTTATCGCAGTCAGTACGGGAAATGTCAGTTTCGGACCGCTTGCTGTCATTGGAATGCTATGCATTATATTCTGCATATGGATAGCAGGGCCAAAGCTTTCGGAACACATAAAGTTTGATACCCCTTCGATACTGCTTATATTGCTTCTGGGAATAGCCGGTAGCTGGATGATAGCCAAGTTCGTTTCCGTTGTTGTGGAACAGTTTTCCTGAGGCAGGTGGTTAAAAATGGATAATATAGAAAAAAGAATAATCGAGCTGATCGATGAACATGCGCAGGAACTCCAGGCATTAGCTGAAGATATCTATACGCATGCGGAGCAGGGTTACCATGAGTTCAGAACGGCGGCGATTGCTGCCGATTTGCTCCGCGGTCTTGGCCTTGAACCCGAGACAGGACTTGCAATAACAGGAGTGAAAGCTGTGCTGGGGAAGAATGAAGGACCTAATGTTGCCCTGATAGGTGAACTCGACGGGCTCGCTTGCCCGGATCATCCATTTGCAAATAACGGCTTTGCTCATTCATGCGGTCATTACGCACAGATGGTATGTCTGCTCGGCGCAGCAATTGCACTTTGCGATCATGAAGTAGCATCTGCACTCGACGGAAAGGTGACTTTCTTTGCAGTGCCGGCAGAAGAATTTCAAGACAGCTCCGTACGAAAAGAGGTACGTGAAAAACACGATGTGCATTGCGGCGGAGGAAAGTGCGAACTGATTCGCAGAGGTCAGTTCGATGATATAGACATGGCTGTTACCACTCACTCTCATATGGTGGCTAGAGACAGTGATGCCGATATTCTGCTCGGTAACAGCGCCTGCACCGGTTTTATCGGAAAGACCGTATATATGCACGGGAGAGCCGCTCATGCCGCTGCTGCACCGCATCTCGGGGCAAACGCCCTGAATGCCGCATGCCTTGGGATGTCCGCGCTTGGAATGATAAGGGAGACCTTCAGAGAAAAGGACTGTGTAAGAGTACATCCTTATATCCGAAAAGGCGGCCAGGCGATAAATGTCGTGCCCAGTGAAGTTGAAGTGGATATGATGGTGCGCGCAAATTCTCAGCCGGTTATCGAGGAAGTATCCGGTAAGGTCGACAGATGTTTTCGGGGGGCTGCAATGGCCATTGGCTGTACATGCGATATAGAGGATTCGCAGGGATATATGCCATGCCCGGAGATCGCACCTAATGAATTGATGTTCAGTACCGCAGCGCTTCTCGGAGATGACGTGAAAATTGCATCCATTCCTCTTGGTGAATGCAACACGGCAAGCACCGATGTAGGTGATCTCTGTTCGGTTATGCCTGTAATGAATTTCACATTCGGTGGCAGCAGGGGGGATCTTCACTCTAAGGATTACAGGATAGAGGATCCATATGTTGCACATATACTTCCTGCGAAATTGATGGCGCTTCTGACATATCGCTTGCTTCGTGACGGGGCAAAAGGCGCAGAGGAATTCATCGGAAGCTGCAAACCGACAATGACTATTGAAGATTATAAAGCCTATTGCGGTAAAATGAGTCCATGAAGAAAGCTAAGACTTAATGTATCTGATAAAAACACCCTTCTGCGCATTATCATCATGCTGCATAGGAGGGTGTTTTTATGCAGTTTTACAGCTTAGGTACAAAACAGCCGGATCATTTGAGCAGATCTGTTAGTTTTTCGTCAGCACCAATTGCACCTATCTTATGAGCCAGATCTTCAAGCTCGGTCTGGAGCGCATCGGAATAATCCACGCCTGTGACTTTGCGTTCTTCAATAAGTCGAGCCTCAATCTCACCTGGCATGAATATCTCTTTCACTCCCGTGGCAGTCCTGCTGTTTTTGAGCATATCGGCATAAGCTGAAGCATGTTCTTTAAAGCGGTCGACGTTGATAAAATGTGCGATATCAAGAAGAATAACGGCAAAGCCGGTCTCTTCAGGCTTCATGTCCTCAACGAATGGTATTTCAGCGCTTGTAAGAGCATCCGAGAGCACACCGCCGAACATATCTACAAAAACAGCAAGTCCGTAACCCTTGTGGCCGCCCATCGGGCGTACACAGTAGGCATTATTAGGATCTGAGGTAGGGTTGCCGTCATAGTCGTTGGCCCAGTCTTCAGGGATGGGCTTGTTTTCGCGGCGATATGCCTGTACTTTTCCAATGGCGACTCCGCTGGTGGAAATGTCTATAACTATTGGTCTGTTAGGGTTGGTTGTAGGGCAACCGAGGATTATGGGATTTGTTCCGATAAGCCGGTCTGCACCGCCGTACGGAGCCATGCAGGGATAGGTGTTGCTTACAACTATTCCTATTACGTTGTCTTCTGCCATGCGGTGTCCGTAATATCCTCCGCATCCGATATTTGCACTGTTACGGGCTACACCTGCAGCAACACCGTATTTTCGTGCCCTCTCGAGCACCGCGTCATAAACACGGTTTACAGCAACGATACCGGAACCGCCGCCGCAGTCAAACGCAAGTGACGCCTCAGAGTCCTTCACGCAGCGAAAATCCGGCTGAGCTACCAAAGCTCCTGCCATATACTGACGAAGATAGATACACAGACGTGAAAGACCGTGAGAATATGTGCCGGTGAAATCAGAGTGTGTTACAACTGCTGCCAGAGAGGCGGCATCGCTCTCTGATACGTTCAGTGCTACCAGCAGCCTCTTTATAAGGGTGATCTGCTGATCATAAGATAGATGCATCATACTAGATATCCCCCAATATGAATAAGATATAAATAGTCTATCATAGGATTGTTTGTTAATCAACGAAAGAATGTGGACAAAAGCAGAACAAATCTTGATCAGAAACAAAAAACCTCTTCTGTCATAACAGACAAAAGAGGTTTTATGGTGGGGGAAGGTGGATTCGAACCACCGAAGGCATTGCCAGCAGATTTACAGTCTGTCCCCTTTGGCCACTCGGGAATTCCCCCATATATGATTTGGAGCTGGTGGACGGACTCGAACCCCCGACCTGCTGATTACAAATCAGCTGCTCTACCGACTGAGCTACACCAGCATCACACCAGCTCGAACATAATAACAAATGGGGCATAATTTGTCAACATCTTTTTTGCGCTAGAGAGCAGGTATAAATGCAGTATTTGCAATATGTTGAATAGTATGCTAAAATAACCGCAATATATATTGTTTTGGAGCTGAAATGAACAAAACATCAAGGTGCATTATAGCTATAACAATGGCCTTCGTGCTTCTTGCCGCGGCAGCATGCGGAAAGGAGCCGGTGGATGAACATGCAGGACAGGTCCTTGTAAATGACGGATTCAATGATGTATGGATCACTCCTGTCGAAGAAGTAAAAGTCAACCCCCTTGTGGAAGAGGACTTCGTTGTAGAAGAAGAGGGGAAAATAAAATATACAGGTGATTTCTATTCAATCAAGCTTGGAGTAGATGTTTCATACCACCAATTTGATATCGACTGGAGCAAGGTACCCGGGGCCGGAATTGAATTTGCTATGGTCCGGGTGGGATACAGAGGCTATACGGTCGGATCGATATTCCCGGATGAGTATTATCAGCAGAACCTCAAAGGCGCCAGAGAAAACGGACTCGATGTCGGAGTTTATTTCTTTTCACAGGCGATGAATGTTCAGGAAGCCATAGAAGAAGCTGAATTTACTATCGAACTTATCAAGGATTACGATATCACGCTCCCGGTTTATTTCGACTGGGAACAGGAAGCCGGTTTCCGCGTTGAAGGGCTCTCTTTTGAAACTATGAACGATTGTGCAGTCGCTTTCTGTGAGACCATAAGGAACGCAGGGTATGAACCCGGTATCTATTTCAGCAAGCAGCAGGGATATTATGCTTATGATCTCGGCAGGATAAGCGATTATTCGTTCTGGGTCACAAATCCGGGTGATTTTCAGGATTTCTATTATGCCGGGGACATCTGGCAGTATTCCATGGATACAGCGTACATTGCAGGTATACCTACGCCTACCGACCTGAACATGATGTTCATAGAGCCGGACTATACAGTCGGGTGATTTCTGCTTGAATTATTGTCCTTTTAGTTATATACTCTGCTAAGCAAGCCGGTGTGTTGGAATGGTAGACGAGGCGGACTCAAAATCCGTTGCCAGCGATGGCGTGTGGGTTCGAGTCCCACCACCGGCACCAGTATAAAAAGACGGTCCTTCCGGACCGTCTTTTTGATATTGAACATGTTTTGTTTTTAAAGATGTTTCATTTTTCTATGATGTTTTCCTTCAGCCAGTTGAGGATATCGTTATAAACATCAGCTTTATTGATTTCATTGAGCATTTCATGGCGGCCATCCGGATATAGCCTGCATGTAACGTTTTTAAGACCTGCTTTGCAGAAAGCCTGGTATGCCTTATCAACGCCTTTTCCGTATTCACCGACAGGGTCCTTGTCTCCTGACATAAAGTAAACAGGCTTGTCCCGGTTCATCTTGTCTATGTTTTTCTGATTGATGATAAAACGAATTCCGCTCATCATGTCTCTGAAAAGGCTGTTGGTGGCAACAAAACCGCAGAGCGGGTCTGCGATGTATTTATCCACAGTGGCGGGATCACGGGAGAGCCAGTCAAACGGAGTGCGGAGATCTTTGATCTCTTTGCAGTAGGATCCGAAGGCAACATTGTTCAGCATGGTCCCGATTTTGCGGGGCCCGCCGGTCTTAGTGGCAAGATTTGCCATTGAATATCCCGCAAAAGCTACCGGTGCCGGCTGATGCCCTGTTCCGCTTATAATAGCGCCGTCGTATTTGTCTGGAAAACGGATAAGATAGGTCCTGGTGAGAAAGCTTCCCATGCTGTGACCGAACATAACATAAGGCAGGTCGGGATATTCCTTCCTGACTAAACTGCGGAGTTCTGCCATGTCGTCAACAACATACTTCCAGCCGTTTTCCTCGGCAAAGAAGCCCTGATCTTCGCTTTCAGCTATGGATTTGCCATGGCCAAGATGATCGTTTCCTACGGCTACTATGGCGTTATCTGCCAGAAAACTCATAAAATCTCTGTATCTGTCAATGTGTTCCGCTATGCCGTGTGCTATCTGAACGACACATACCGCTTCCTTTTCAGGGCGGCATATGAGAGCATGGATCTTTTTGCCCGGATATGTGGAATCAAAATAAAAATCCTCAAAAGCAGGCATGTCGATTCTCCTTTTAATCAGTGTAAGTAAATGATCAGAGTCCTACTATCTCTTTAGTATCGCGGGCGATAACGAGCTCCTCGTTGGTGGGGATAACGAATACTTTAACTTTGGAATCGGGAGTGGAGATCATGATGTCCTCGCCACGTTTCTTGTTTGCTTCATCGTCGATCTCAACGCCCAGATAACCGAAGTATTCAGTGATGCCCTTGCGGGTGTCAGCGCTGTTTTCACCGACGCCTGCAGTGAACACTATAGCATCAACACCATTCATTGCTGCCGCATAGGAACCTGCGACCTTTGCCACCCAGTACTGGAACATCTCCAGCGCAAGGGCGGCACGTTTGTTACCCTCAGCGGAAGCACTGTCCAGATCACGGAAGTCGGAAGAGACACCGGATATACCGAGAACGCCGGATTTCTTGTTCATGATGTTAAGCATCTCATCAATGGAGAGGCCGTACTTGTTCATAATAAACTGAAGTGCGCCGGCATCAACATCACCGCCGCGTGTGCCCATCGGTAGACCCGAGAGAGGGGTGAAACCCATGGATGTATCGACAGATTTACCATATTTTACTGCAGCTATGGAAGAGCCGTTACCCATATGGCAGGAGATTATCTTGAGTTCTTCGATGGGTCTGCCCATCAGTTCGGCACAGCGACCGGAAACATAGCGGTGCGAGGTGCCGTGGAAGCCGTAGCGACGAATACCGTCATCTTTATAATATTTATAGGGCAGCGCGTACATATACGCTTTGCTCGGCATGCTCTGATGGAATGCCGTATCGAATACGGCCACCATTGGAACGTCACCCATAACTGCCTTGCAGGCATTTATACCTGTGATATTAGCGGGGTTATGCAGAGGAGCAAAGGGTGTACATTCTTCGATGGCTTTCATTACTTCATCGGTAATGAGGACGGAAGATGCGAATTTCTCTCCGCCATGGACAACTCTGTGGCCGACTGCGTCGATCTCTTTCATGGATGCTACAACGCCGTATTCTGCGCTGGTAAGTTTATCAATAACTGCAGAAATGGCTTCTGAGTGCGTGGGTAGGGAAATGTCCTCGTTGTAAACGGGTTTGTCACCTACAAGGGGAGTGTGCTTGAGATGACCGTCGATACCTATCCTTTCACAAAGACCCTTAGCCATGACCTTTTCAGTATCCATGTCTATGAGCTGATACTTGAGTGAAGAGCTTCCGGCATTGATGACCAATACTTTCATAATTGATTTCCTTCCTGATATTATTGATATAAATATAATTGAATTTATGAGAATATTTTAATACAATTGATATAAAACGCAAGAGTTTTTTGCCATTCTGAGGCCGGCACATGCCGGCGGTTGTTACGGGAGATATTGATGAATGCTGTCGGTATAGTATCTGAATACAATCCTTTTCATCTGGGACATCTTTATCATCTGAAAAAGGTCAGGGAGCTCTGTTCTTGTGATGTGGTGCTTATCTGCGCTCTTTCCGGAGATTTCGTACAGAGAGGGGAGCCGGCTGTCATATCCAAATTTGCACGTGCAGAAGCAGCAGTCAGATCTGGAGCAGATTTGGCAGTTGAACTGCCGACAGTATGGTCGATGCAGTCAGCTGAGGCATACGCTGACGCTGCAGTTGGTATCCTGGGATCAATGGGCGTTGGGAGTTTAAGTTTCGGAACAGAGACTGATAATTATAATGCATTGGAAGATATAGCATCTATTCTTGCAGATGATGGATTTGAGGCGGAACTCTCTGCAGCTGTGAAAGAAAAAAACAGCCTTTCATTTCCCGCATTGAGAGAGGAAGTACTTCGTCGATTCGCAGGTGATAAGGCCTCTCTTATTAATACTCCGAACAATATACTTGCTGTGGAATATATGAAGACTGTTATCAAAAAATCATATGATATCCGATTTTTACCGGTACAGAGAACAGGCGCAGGGCACGATGCTTTTTCATCAGGAACAGTGCGGTCTGCATCAGAGATAAGGGACAGGCTTTTGAAAGGTGAGGATATCTTAAGCTTTGTACCAGAAGAGTCATACAGGATTATCCGTGAAGAGATAAGGAAGGGAAGAGCTCCTGTATCTGCCGATTCGATTGAGCAGGCGCTGGTTTCAAGGCTGAGAGGACTTACAGTCGACGATTTTGCCGGAGTAAAGGACTGTGATAAAGAGCTTGCCTCAAGACTGACTGATGCAGTCTACGGTAATTACACTCTTAAAGACATATACTTTACAGCTAAAACAAAAAAATATACTCTTTCGAGGATAAGAAGAGCCAGTATGTGCGCAGCCCTTGGGATCACGAAAGAAATGCAGAATTCGGATATCCCGTATATAAGGATACTTGCGGCCGGGAAAAAAGGACAGGCATATCTTAGAGAACTGAAAAAAAATCGTCCGGATCTGCCGCTTGCAACAAAGGCGGCGGACATACTCAGAATGGGAGAAAAATGTAGGGAAGCCGTGATAAAGGATTCTGCAATACACGATATTTATGTTCTGGGGTATTCAGAGCCTAATGAAAAGGTGTGCGGTGCGGATTTCAGACGATCGCCTATTATGCTCTGATTATTATGGACGATTTGCGCCTTATGTGTTAGAATTACCGGGCAAAAATTGTGTGATCAGGTGTTGAAATGTTCGAAAATCTGCAGCTGCTGCAGAAGCAGTATGAAGAGATAAAAGAGAGAATGGAGCGGCCGGAAGTATATTCAGATGCTTCTGCCTATTCCTCATATGACAAAGAGATCCGTGAGATAGAACCTGTTATCATCGCTTACAGGAATTATCTCAAGGCTGAAAGCGACATGGCTGCGGCCAGGGAACTGTTTGATGATCCGGAACTGAAGGAGCTTGCAAGGGAAGACTTCAGACGTGCAGAGGAGGAATTTGCCAGACTCGAGGATGAAATTAAGATACTGCTCCTTCCCAGAGATCCGAACGATTCAAAAAATGTCATAATGGAGATAAGAAGCGGCGTTGGCGGTGAGGAAAGCGCCCTTTTCGCATCGGATTTGTTCAGAATGTATTCCATATATGCTGAGAATAAAGGATGGAAAATTGAGATCGCAAATATCAACGAGACTGAGCTCGGAGGGGTAAAGGAGATCGATTTTATTATTGAGGGTGAGGGCGCATATTCAAGGCTGAAATTCGAAGCCGGAGGCCATCGTGTCCAGCGTGTTCCCGTCACGGAATCAGGCGGCAGGATCCATACCTCTGCTGCGACAGTTGCTGTTATGCCTGAGATAGATGATGTGGATTTCAAACTCGATATGAACGACGTCAGGATAGATGTATTTAGGTCATCAGGCGCAGGAGGACAGAAGGTTAACAAGACTTCCAGCGCCATACGGGTAACATATATCCCCACAGGCCTTGTTGTAGAGTGCCAGGATGAAAGAAGCCAGTATAAGAACAAGGACAGAGCGCTTCAGATACTCCGTTCTAAGCTCTATGAAGAGGAAGTGGCAAAGCAGAACGCTTCCGTTGCAGCTGAAAGAAGAAGCCAGATAGGATCAGGAGACCGCAGCGAAAGAGTAAGAACATATAATTACCCGCAGAACAGAGTCACAGATCATAGACTGAACGGTGATGATAAAAACTTCAACCTTTCATCAGTGATAAATGGTGAACTTGATCCTGTCATAGATGCGCTCGTAACAGCTGACAGGGCAGAAAAGCTGAGACTGCAGGCGGAGGCATAATGTACACGAAAGTATTTGAAAACTCCATCGGCAGTGCTGCAGAGATAATAAGAAACGGTGGGCTTGTCGCAGTTCCTACTGAGACTGTCTATGGACTCGCAGCGAACGGACTTGATGCTCTGGCTGTTGAGAAGATTTATGAAGTAAAAGGTCGTCCGGCTGTTAAGCCCTTGTCACTTATGGTCAGTTCTGTTGAAGAGATAGACCGCTACTGTATAGAAGTTCCGCCTCAGGCATATGCGCTTGCAAAAAGGTTTTGGCCCGGACCTATAACTATAGTTCTGAAAGCAAAGGATCTGATCCCGGATATAGTTCTTGCAGGAGGAAGCACGGTTGGACTGAGATGCCCGGACAGTGATCTTACCTTAAGGCTTATATCCGAAGCCGGTGTACCGCTGGCTGCTCCATCCGCCAATCCGTCAGGCTGTAAAAGTCCGGATAGCGCAAATGATGTGCTTTCATATTTTGATGGTAAGATCGATGCTGTGATAGACGGCGGAAAATGTGATCTGGGTATAGCTTCAACACTGATAGATATGGCTTCTTCTCCCTACAGGATCCTCAGACACGGAGCTCTTTCCGAAGCGATGATAAGGGAAGCTCTTTCCGACGAACTTACAGTAATCGGTTTGACGGGCGGATCTGGAAGCGGAAAAACCACCGCTCTGAACTGCCTTGAAAAACGGGGAGCTCTAGTAATAGACTGCGATAAGCTTTATCACAGTATGCTCCGGAATGATACGCCAATGAAAAGTGCTATATCAGAAAAGTTTTCTGGGGTTTCAGATTCAGACGGAGAGATAGACAGAAAAAAGCTGGGCAGGATAGTGTTTTCTGATCCAGATGCGCTTCTTGAACTTAACCGTATTACCCACGGCTTCATAGCCCGGAGAGTACAGACTATGCTTGAGGACTTTGCGTTCTCCGGCGGCAGATTGGCGGCTCTTGATGCCGTTGAGCTCATGTCTTCCGGAATAAGTTCCGTCTGTGATCACACAGTCGCTGTGGTCTCTGACAGAGAAAGCCGGATCAGACGTATTATGGAGCGGGATGGCATAAGAAGAGAAGATGCTCTCAGGCGGATCGAAGCGCAGAAGAGCGATGGATACTACATTGAAAAATGTTCACATGTTCTGATAAACGATTCCTCATTGGAGGAATTTGAAAATAAATGTGATGAATTATTCGGAGGACTTATTGATGAGCGACATGAGAAATGAACTGTTCTACGAGCAGAAAAACGGCTATGACAGGCTTCCTCTTTCAGAGAGAGTTAAGCTCGAGGATTACTGCCGATGCTATATGGAATTCCTGAACGATTCCAGGACTGAGAGAGAAGCGGTAAAAAATGCGGTCGCTGAAGCGAAAAAACGCGGCTTTGTAGAATTCCGGCGGGGAATGGATATAAAACCCGGCATGAAGGTTTTCATGAACAACAGAGGTAAGGCCCTGATGCTTGCCGTTATAGGCAGAAAGTTCCTTTCCGAGGGCGCAGTTATTGCTGGAGCGCATATAGATTCACCGAGGCTTGATCTCAAACAGCTACCTGTAATGGAAAACGAAGAGATATGTTATTTTAAAACGCATTATTACGGTGGCATCAAAAAGTACCAGTGGGTGACCATACCGCTTGAACTGCACGGGACTGTGGCGTTGAAAAACGGGCGTACCGTGGATGTCTGCATAGGTAGAAAAAGAGAGGAACCCAAATTTGTTATAACGGATCTGCTCCCGCATCTTGCGGCCGATCAGATGAAGAAGACAATGGCTGAAGGTATAACCGGAGAAGGCCTGAACATCGTTATAGGGAGCGTACCATATGATGATGAAGGAAAAGACCGCGTTAAACTGGCTATACTCAGCATCCTAAACGATATGTACGGTATAAACGAAGAGGACTTCCTTTCGGCAGAACTTTGCGCAGTGCCTGCTTTCGATGTATGCGAGATAGGGTTGGATCGGTCCCTTATAGGCGGATACGGGCATGATGACAGGGTTTGTGCATATGCGGAACTGAAGGCTTTGTTTGATGTTAAGGATCCGGAGAAGACTTGCGTTTGTATACTGGCTGATAAGGAGGAAACAGGATCAGACGGTGTAAGCGGAATGCAAAGCTCTGCATTCGATGATTTCATGGAGGATCTTTGCGCAGCGCAGAGGGTTGAACTGAGGCACTGCTTTGAGAAGAGCTTCTGCATCTCTGCGGACGTCACCAATGCTTTTGATCCGAATTATCCCGAAGTCTCCGAGAAGAGGAACGAGTCAAAAATAAATTACGGCATGGGAATATGTAAGTTCACCGGCGCTCGCGGTAAAGCCGGCACCAGCGACGCCTCGGCGGAAGTTGTCGCAAAGCTTCGCAGGATATTTGATGAAAAGGAAGTTACCTGGCAGATGGCGGAATTGGGAAAAGTCGATCAGGGCGGTGGCGGAACGATAGCCAAGTATATGGCGAACAGAAACATCGACACCATCGATGCAGGCGTTCCGGTACTGAGCATGCACGCGCCTTTCGAGACTGTATCAAAATTTGATTGCTACATGACTTACAAGGGAGTTCTGGCAGTATACACGGATCGCTGAAAAGTAAACTGATTTAGTGCAATTATTTGGGCAATACCGCAATTTTTCTGCTGCAGTATTGCTTTTTATTTGCTGATTATGGTAAACTAAATTACACATCGGGTTTTGGAGTTCACTATGTCGATAATCAGAGCGATCATTATCGGACTGATCCACGGATTAACAGAGATCCTTCCTGTTTCCGGCTCCGGGCATCTGTCCGTTTTATATAATATTTTCGGTTTATCGGTGTCTGAGGGGGAGATGTTTTTCGACGTTCTTCTCCATTTTGCTACGCTTGTATCGATAGTGGTGGTCTTCTGGCAGGACCTGGCCGACATGGTGTTCGGAGTGCTGGGAATATTCAGCTTCAACATACCTGCAGAGGACAAAAGAAGATATTATCCATCCGCCAGAATGTTTCTTATGTTCCTTGTTGGTGTGATCCCTCTTCTGTTCATAATCCCGGTAAAGAAATATGTAGATCAGCTGTATTACAATACTGTTTTTGTCGGCATATGCTTCATACTGACAGGGTTGCTCCTTTTTATCTCGGACAGATTCATCGAAGGTAAGAAAACCGGAAAGAACATGTCGGTTCTTGATGCAGTGATTGTAGGTATCTGCCAGTGCGTTGCCATCATCCCGGGTATTTCCAGAACTGGCGTTACTATCACCGCAGGCATGGCAACTGGCCTGAAAAAGGAATTTGCATATAAGTTCTCATTCCTGCTTTCTATTCCTGCTCTTTTCGGAGTGAATATAATCAACCTTATCGCCGCTGTAAAGGAAGGCATACAATGGAGCTATCTTCCCGCTTATCTGATAGGGATGGTAGTTGCCATGGTAGTAAGTCTCGGATCTTTAGAGCTCATGAAGAGTTTTGTAAAAAACAGGCACTTCAGTGGTGTTGCATATTACTGCTGGCTGATAGGTGCGCTTACCATCATCCTGACATTTATTTTCTGAGGTCAATATATGGCAAAAGCTTCTGCAAAAACAAAGAAAAAAACTTCAAGGAAAACAACAACTCCAAAGAAAGCACAAGCGCCAGTTATGCCGCCCGAACCCCCGAAAGGGTTCCCTTCTAGGTCTATCGGCGCTGTTGTTTTTGTATTCCTTTTTATCTTGGCCGTCGTCAGCTATTTCAATACAGACGGAGCTGTAATTAAACATTATAGTGATATAACAAAAGGACTTATAGGGTGGGGCTTTTGGATTATGCCACCTGTATTCATTCTTGTTGCTGCTATACTAGGCACTAATAAGGACCGACCTGTAGGATTCAGAGTTTTCTGCGCATTTATGCTACCTATTTTTTTATCAGCTATGATTAGTCTTGCTGTTTATCCCGCTGAAAAAGTATCATTTTCTAGTGGTGACGTGTTATCAGAATTGTTTTTGCAAGGACAGCAAGGTAAATGCGGGGGAGTAATATCTGGCCTCATGGCAATTCTACTAAAGAACGCCTTTAGTTCATATGCTGCTTACCCCATATTAATACTTTTGTTCGTTTTCTTCTTATGGAGAAGTCTTGCTTTCGGGATCTCAAAGAAAATGGATAAAACCGCTAGAGAAGAAAAACTCTCAATGCGCGCTGAAGCACCTAAAGAAACAATTGCTCCGGTGACTGTTTCTGAAAAAAGGAAAAGCAATAAGCGCCAGGAACCTGTGTATATTACCGCTTCTGATCCGAAGTCATTCGATATACCGCTCGGCAGTGAAAAAATAGACCATTCAGCCGTAATAGAGGATGACGCACTGTTTCGTAAGCCTGCTGCTACGTCTGGCAAGTCTGCGACTGTAAGGCAGAAGAACTCAAAACGTGTACCGATAAGCGTTATCGACAGAGATAAGGGCTTTGCGGCAGAACCTGAGCAGTCTCCTGAACCTGCTCAGCCTGATATTGCGGCCAAACCGGAAGTAAAGATAAAGA
>JAIKVS010000145.1 GCA_024685535.1 Oscillospiraceae bacterium
ATACTGATTTATTTATAACTTACGTATCCCATATAACAATAAGCGATCCTCCGGCCGGATTAAATCCGAACCGGAGGATCGCTTATTCTGTTTTCTCCGCTGAAAGCACTCTGACAGTGCCGTCCGCAACCGTGAACCTTATCTCAAATCCGGCAAACCCGAAGCCGTATTCCCTGTCTCCTTCATCGAGGTATTGAGGACGTGGATCAAGTGAAAGCACTTTTCTCAGCGCAGCTCTTTTTTCTGTGGGTATTCTCACTTCGAGCTCTTCCGGAATAATGACCTCCAGACTCTTCCCGGGGTCCGGGGCAAATCCGGAAGAAGCATCCGGTATGCTGTCTGCATAAGGTATATATGGCTTGATATCGTAAATCGGAGTGCCGTCCATAAGATCCACCCCGCCGACTATTAGCTTAGGCATGCCCTGCCCGCTGTCTTCTACCCTCAGCAGTCTCACGCACGAAAGCCCGAGCCCGTTGGGTCTGAACGGGGATCTTGTTGCAAAAACGCCTTTGCGGACATTTCCTCCGAGCCTCGGCGGTCTGACGGTGGGAGACCAGCTTTCATTTTCCGAAAAGCCCCAGATGAGCCAGAGATGGGTAAATTCTTCTATACCCCGTATGGCTTCTCTGTCTGCATAATCCTTCTCGAATTCTATGATCCCCTCAAGTTCCCCGGCGATCCCGGACTGTCTCGGTATGCCGAACTTGCCCGGAAAATCCGTCTTTATCCGCGCTATCGGTTCTATCCTTTTTTCTTTCATATCGCCGCCAGTCTTTCCACCACCGTCATGGAAACCGCATTTATGAGCATATGCAGGAATACCGGCGTCCAGATGGTGTCCGTCTTCTCATAACAGCGGCACAGAAGCCACGAAACAGGAAGATACTGAACGATAAATATTATGTACAGAGGGTTCTCCGGAAGATATGACCATACATGATAGATACCGAACGCAAGCATGCTCACAATATATGCGAGCACTCTGCTTCTCTTATGTATCGCCCCGAATATCCCCGCTCTGAACATCATCTCCTCGACGATCGGAGCAAGGAATATCCCAGTTGCCCTGATGATCCCGGGGCTCGCTTCCGCAAGTCCGGTCACCGCCTGATTGTTCGGATTGGCTATAATGTCTTCTCCGCTTATAAGCACCAGGATCGATGCAAATGCAGCATTGAAAGCGATCATCGCTACATATGATCCGGCGACCTGAAGCAGGCAGAAAAAGAATCTGTCACACAGCGGATCGAACTCGCTCCTGAGAAATCTGCCCAGCATAACAAGCATATAAAGAGTTCCCGCCACATAGAGTACGAGATTCGCAGCCGGGATATCCAGCATGCCATCCCTGCAGGCAAATCTGAGCAGCCACGGAATGATCAGAATATGCATCGGGATCCAGACCAGCGCGGCAATAGTCTCTTTCTGTGTAAGTCTGCTGGTGAAATTCATCCCTTTGCTTTCCTCTGGAGCTCGAAAAGAAGGTTCATCGCCTCTATAGGGGTGAGTGTGTTAAGATCCGTCTCCCTGAGCATCCTGCCGATCTCGTCAGTGCCCACGTCCGCAAAGCTTATCTGCATATCATCCTCATGCTCTCCGGAGAATACAGGCCCCGCGCCGCTGCTTTCAAGTTCCTTCAGATAGCTCTTCGCTTTGCTGATTATCCCCTCGGGAAGTCCTGCAAGCTTTGCAACCTCTATGCCGTAGCTGTCGTCCGCCGATCCGCGAACGATCTTGCGGAGGAATACGAGCTTTCCGCCCTGCTTCTTCGCGGTTATATTATAATTTCTGACTCCGCCAAGTTCGCCTTCAAGAGCTGAGAGCTCATGATAGTGGGTGGCAAACATGGTCTTCGCTCCGAGCCTGCGCCTGTCTGCACAGTATTCAAGCACGGCGCGGGCTATAGCCATCCCGTCGAAGGTGCTGGTGCCCCGGCCGATCTCATCGAGGATCAGCAGCGAGGATGACGTGGCAAATTTCAGTATGTTCGCCATCTCCATCATCTCCACCATAAAGGTGGATTGTCCGGATGCAAGATCATCCGAGGCGCCTATTCTGGTGAACACCCTGTCCACGATACCGATGTTTGCACTCTTTGCAGGCACAAAAGAACCTATCTGCGCCATGAGCACAATCAGCGCGGTCTGCCGCATATACGTTGATTTTCCCGCCATGTTCGGCCCGGTGATTATAGCCACGCGGTCGTCACTGTTGTTCAGGTAGGTACTGTTCGGAACGAAGAGCACATCCTTCAGCGTCTGCTCCACAACGGGATGCCTGCCGTCCGTTATCTCAATGGTCCCTGTGTTGTCCACTTCTGGCATGGTGTAGCTGTTCCTCGCAGCGACCTCTGCAAAGGAACAGAATACATCAAGCTTTGCCAGCGTATCGGCGGTGGCCTGAATGCGCTCGACTTTCTCCGCTACCTGACAGCGTATATCCGTGAAGAAGCGGAATTCCATATCATTTATACGTTCTCTGGCTGTGAGCAGAGTGTTCTCAAGCTCCTTTAGCTCCTGAGTTATATATCTCTCGTTTGAAACCAGAGTCTGCTTTCTTATGTAGTCATCAGGTATGCCGGAGTCTCCCGCCGAGCGAGGCACGTCAATGTAATAGCCGAATACCTTGTTGTATCCTACTTTAAGCTTCTTTATGCCTGTTCTGTTCCTCTCGCGAAGCTCAAGCTCGGCAACCATTTTCGCACCGTTGTCTCTTATGTTTCTGAGATAGTCGAGCTCTTCGGAATATCCCTCCCTGATGATGCCGCCTTCACGGACCGAGAATGGAGGGTCGTCACAAACGGCAGTATCTATGATCTGCCGGATATCCTCAAGCGCATCCATCTGCGCTATTTCCCTGAGCTCAGCGCAGCGGCTGTCCGCAAGGATACTATTTATCTCAGGCAGCATCGCAGCGCAGTCTGCTATAGCGCGCAGATCCCTGCCGCCAGCCGTACCGTATACTGCCCTTCCCACAAGTCTCTGCAGATCACTTATCGGCTTGAGAGCCACTCTCAGCTCGCCGCGCTTTACACTGTCGCTGAACAGCTCGTTAACTGCGGCGTGACGGCGGCGTATCTCCAATGCAGACAGCAGGGGCCTTTCTATCCAGGCCCTCAGGAGCCTTCCGCCCATGGGAGTCTCTGTTTTGTCCAGGACCCATAACAGCGTTCCGCGCTTTTCCCTGCTTCTGAGAGATTCGGTCAGTTCGAGATTGCGTCTTGTCGTCCAGTCCATCTCCATATATCTGCCGCGCGATATAACGTCCATGCGGCCGATATGGCTGATGTCGAATTTCTGCGTCTCCTCGATATATGCCAGCAGTGCGCCTGCTGCGCAAACGGCGGCGGGATTGTCACCCAATCCGCAGTTGTCCACATCGGAATATCCGAACTGTGAGCAGACACGGGCGGCGCAGCTCATGTAATCGAAACGCTCTGCACCTGTTTCCGGCATGGCTTCAAGTTTCGCAGAAAGGAATTCGGATATTCCTGCATCCCTTTCCGCTCCCGGAGAGAGCACAGCTTCCTTAGGTGTGAATCTGCCCAGCTCATTTATGATATGGCTGGCCGGATCTTCCCGGAAGGCGCAGCAGCAGAACTCTCCGGTGGAAATATCGCAGAAGGCGGCTCCTCCAGAGCCTTCCTCGAGGCATACAGCGCAGATATAGTTGCTGCGCGACTCCTCGAGCATTGAGCTTTCGGTAACGGTGCCGGGAGTTATTATCCTGATAACATCCCTTTTCACCAGTCCCTTGGCAAGAGCAGGGTCTTCGGTCTGCTCGCAGATCGCCACCTTGTAGCCTTTTGCAATAAGTTTTGCAATATAGCTCTCTGCCGCGTGATACGGGACTCCGCACATAGGGGTTCGCTCTTCGGGGTCCTCTACTCCGCGGTCTCTTGTTGTAAGGGCAAGATCGAGCTCCCTGGATGCGATCCTGGCGTCATCATTGAACATCTCGTAAAAATCGCCCAGCCGGAAAAAGAGCAGACAGTCTCTGTACTGCTCCTTTATCTCGTTATACTGCCTTTTCATCGGTGTTAGTTCAGCCATTTTCCGTTTCACCATACAGCGCCCAGGTATTGCTCGCTGTTATCTTCACATTTATGAACTGTCCTATAAGAGACCTGTCGCCCCTGAGGTGAACGAGTCTTCCGCCGTTGGTCCTGCTGGAGAGATTATACTCATCACGACCTGTCTCCCCATCCACCAGCACTCTGACGGTCCTGCCCTCGTATTCCCTGTGCTTCTCACCGGATATCCTGTTGGCGGTCTCGGTAAGCGCATCGAAATGCGCCTGCTTTTCCTCCCGGGAATACGGATCCGGCATAGAGGCGGCAGGCGTTCCGACTCTTTTTGAATAGATGAATGTGAACATTGCGTCGAAGCGCACCTTTTCACAGAGCCTGAGCGTATCGTTGAACTCCTCGTCCGTCTCACCCGGGAAACCGACTATTATGTCAGTTGTTACCACGAGATCCGGCATATAGCTTCTCGCAAGCTCCAGTTTTTTTATATAGGTGGCGCTGTCATAGTTCCTGTTCATCACCTTGAGTATCCTGTCGTTCCCGGACTGGACCGGCAGGTGCAGATGCCTTGCGCACTTTTCGCACTCCGCCATGGTCTTGAACAGCTTCTCAGTTGCATCCTTGGGATGGCTGGTCATAAAGCGGATAAGAAAATCCCCGGGGATGGCGTTGATCATCCTGAGAAGATCCGCAAAGTCTACTCCCCTGTCAAGATCCTTACCGTAAGAGTTTACGTTCTGCCCGAGCAATGTTATATCTTTGTACCCTTCCGCTACGAGCTGTTCAGCCTCTCTGACTATATCCTCAGGCTGTCTCGATCTCTCTCTGCCCCTCACATAGGGAACTATGCAGTATGAGCAAAAATTGTTGCAGCCGTACATTATCGAAAGCCAGGCCTTCACCTTCCCGTCGCGTCTGAGCGGAATGCCCTCTGCAACGGCACCGTCGTCCTTTTCGGTGGCAAATACTCTTTTATGCCTCTCCAGAACCTCAAGCAGCAGTTCCGGAAAGCGCCAAAGCTCATGC
>JAIKVS010000171.1 GCA_024685535.1 Oscillospiraceae bacterium
CCCGGAAGCTTTTTCCTATTGCTCGGATAATACCGCTTTTTCCATTCCGACAGGAAAGCTTCCCGCTCTTGCATTTTCCTGCGGAAAGGAATTCGAACTGTATCACGAAGGTGAACTATACTATTTCTATCCCACAGAAAACCGTCAGCAGGTTGCCCGGTGGGCTCTCCTTACTGACCTAATGGCTGAACGACGTTTCTCTGAAAAAGCCTGACCGGCGGGAGATATCTACATGAAGAATAACAGAAAACGCCTCATCAACATTTCTCAGAAGACTTTTATCCAAGTCATCATACTCCTTGCAGCGCTGATGGCAACAGCTATCATTCTGACCTATATTGTTCCAAGGGGTGAATTCAGCACACTCGCTGACGGCTCCCCGGACTATCTGAAATACATCAGGCGGGACGATCTTTCCGGTCTGCCTCTCATACAGGGCATATTTGCACCTGTTCTTGTTTTCTTTTCTGAGGACGGACTGACATTGCTGATGCTTTCACTGTTTCTGATGGTGATCTCAGCGGCATTTCAGACGATGAACGACGCCGGAGGCATTCGTTCTCTTATAGGGGCAGTATCTGAGCGTTTCAAAAACAAAAGGGCTCTCCTGCTTGTGCTCATATCTTTCCTGTTTTACAGTTTCGGTTCATTTCTCGGCCTGTTCGAAGAAATGCTCACCATGTTTCCCATAGTTGCCTCTTTGTGCGTTCTTATAGGCCTTGATTCATTCACAGGCTTTATCTGCACCATTCTCTCCTGCGGATTCGGTTTTGCCAGTGCGGTCACAAATCCGTTCACAGTTCTGCTGGCTTCCGGGATCATCGGTGTCAACCCGATGACACACATATGGTTTCGTATAGTCATATTCATATGTATGTTTCCGCTTCTGATGGCTTTTCTTTTTTTGTATCTTCAACGTCTGGAGAAGGATCCCTCTTCAAGCCTTACAAAAAAGCACGATGAGGCGATACGCCTTTCCGCAGAAGAGCCTGTTTCTACCGAAAACGATATTCTGATTTCTCAGAATCGCGTTCGAACTGTATACTCCGTTTTTCTTCTCGGTGCGCTGGCTCTAATAATCATCTCCTCTATGCTTGAAGCCACAAGAAGCTATTCCGTCGTGTTCCTGATCGCCTACTTCCTTATAGGCGGCATAGCTGCAGGGATCGTTGCCACCGGCAGACCGGTATTCGTACTTAAGAGCTTTCTCAGCGGAATCATAAGCGTTCTGCCGACGATAGTATTCATTGCAATGGCAGCTTCCATAAAGTTCATCTTTGACCGCGGGGCCATTCTGCCCACGATAGTTCACCAGATAAACATACTGGCGCAGGGAAAAAGCCCCTTCCAAATTGCTATCATTATATATCTGATCGTGCTTGTTCTGGAGTTTTTCATATCCTCCTCCAGTGCAAAAGCCATACTTGTGATGGGTCTGCTGGCCGTTGTAAACGTAGGTCTCAGCAAAACCATGATGGTACTGCTGTATACATTCGCGGACGGGTACACCAACGTTCTGTTCCCAACATCGCCTGTGCTGCTGATATCCCTTTCCATGATAGAAGTCGACTATATCAAATGGATCAAAAAGGGCTTTCCTCTCTTTGCAATTAACCTTGTTTTAGTGATCCTGTTCATCGCTCTCGGTATTATAACAGGGTACTGAGCTGCAATTTCACGTAAATTCCAGATCAGTCGATCTGAGTATTTAAAATTTGAAAGTGAGACAGAACATGAGCAGTTTCAAAGATCTTCGCATCGTTGACAATTTCTATCAGACGAGTTCCTACATTCCGATGCCGACAGTAATGATCTCCAGTCTGGCAGAAGACGGGAGCACATCAGTCGGCTCCTATTCCCTGTGTTTTCCGTACTATATTGCCGGCAAGGACTATTATGCGCTTATACTTGAAGCGCGCAATTCTTCCAATACCGCTCAGCATCTGCTTGCGGGGCGCCGCCAGATAGCTATAAATTATATGCCTGAGGGCAGAGGATATCATAAAAAGATTGTTGCGCAGGGATGGCCTGGCGATACTCCTGCCGAGAAGATGAAGAACTTCGGATTTAATCTGGAAGACGGTCTGTGCATCACTGAGGACCCGTCAGTTCCTCGTCCGAAAGTCATTTCCGAGGCCTATCAGGTGATGGAATGCACATGGATGTGTGATCTTGAGCATGCAGAAGAGGATATAGGCAGGCAGCTTACTGACGGATGCTATCCTCCCCCATACAGGGATTTCAACGGGATCACCAGCCAGTATGGCGCACACTTCATACTGCGTAT
>JAIKVS010000200.1 GCA_024685535.1 Oscillospiraceae bacterium
AGCGCGTCAATGCAGGACATTGAACCGCCGGGATGTCCGGAAGCTGCTGTAAACACTGCGTCCACGGCGAGCAGGCGGGCTTTGTAGGCCGCGGCGGCAAGGGCTTTGCCGGTTAGTTTCACGATATTGTCTCCTTTCAACTGCCCAGCGGGCAGCGAATTATTGCATAACATATTTATTTTACAATAAAGCAATATTTATTGCAACTATTGCGAAGGCCTGATCAGGTCAGGAACGCGCCCCAGAGCGGGATAGTCAGGATAGACAGCGCATGGGAGAGAAACACGACCTTTGAAGCAAGCTCGGTATTTCCGCCGTAAAGGCTGGAGAGCATGGTAGAGTTTGTTGCAACGGGCATCGCGGCCATCATCACTATCACCGACTTTGCGAGCGGAGGGATATTTACGAACATCAGCAGCAGATATGTAACTGCGGCTATCCCGACCAGGCGCAGTATGAGATAAGGGATGAAGCGCCATTCCCTGAAGATCGATCCGAGAGGCACGGTAGCGAGCGTTGAGCCTATCACCACCATTGCGCATACTGTGGTGGCCTGACCGAGGAATGACGCGGCATCGGTTACTATCGACGGCACCGGCACGCGAAGAAGATAGAGCGCCACGGCCACGATGCTGGTGATGAACGAGGGGTTCAGTATCCTCTTCAGAGTGGCTTTTCCCGCCAGCAGGTATACGCCGAGAGAGAAAGTCAGCAGGTTGAAAGGAATGTTTGTGAGCGCGGCATATAATGAGCAGCTGCTGCCGAACACTGCAAGGCAGACGGGTATGCCCATGAAACCGGCGTTTGAGGCGAGAGATCCGAATTCATATACGCCCCTGTCGGATTTAGGAGCTTTGGTAACAGCGGTGAATATCTTTCCGAGTACAAGGCCGGTCAGATACATTCCGGCGCTGAGGGCAAGGTAGAGAAGGACATCTCCCGTGCGCATCTCGGAATTGTTGGACATGATGTTCACGAACAGCATGCCCGGCAGGAACACGTTGAGCGTTATGGCGGTCAGTTCCTTTGTGCCGGCTGCCGACATGATATTTCTCTTTCTCAGGAAAAAGCCTGCGACCAGGCCGACGAAAATGATTATTGTCTGATGAAGCGCTGCTGACATTTTCAGTTTCCTTTCTATTCGATTTCTATGGCTTCAAGCTTTGCCCTCACGGATATCGAGCGGGGTGTGGCAAAGCCGTCGAATAATACTATGTGCGCTTTCTTCTCCCTGTCTATTTCGGTAACGGTACCCGTGCCCATTATCTCATGGCGGACGCGGGTGCCTTCAGGGAAGAAGACGTCATCCGAACCTTCCGGCAGGAGCCTTGTGCTCAGATCTATATAGTCCCTTGCCTCTGCTATGAGGCCTTCTCCCGGCTCTTCGGTATATTCGAGCAGCTCCGGAGCTATATCCAGAATGAACCTGGAGGGATATCTTGGAGTATTGTCGAGGTTCCGGCCTTCCGAATCTGAGAGGAAGAGACCTTTCTCCGCTCTGGTAACCGCTACGAATGCGAGCCTTCTCTCCTCCTCCATCTCCGGCAGCGTCCGCACCTTCCCGGAGGGGAACATGCCCTCGTTCATGCCGCAGAGAAAAACATAGGGGAACTCAAGCCCCTTTGCCGCATGAACGGTCATCATCTTAACTCTGTCGCGCCCGTCGTCCGCATCGGAATTGGAGAACATCGCCACATGGCAGAGGTAGAACTCAAGGCCGGTCTCCTCCCCGCAGCTCACCTCGAAATCATGGATGCTCTGCTTGAGTTCGGCAAGATTATCCAGCCTTGTCTGACCGCCCTCGGTGCGCATCATCCTCTCGTAGCCGCTTTCGTCCAGTATTGCGGATAGCAGCTCGGATACCGGCATTTCCGCATATATCTTTGAATACTTCTCTATCAGCGTAACAAAGCTCCCGGCGCCGGTGCCCTTGAATATAGGCTCGTCGAGGTTATCTGCGAGCGCATTGTAAAGAGAGCAGGAGTGCGATTCGGAGTAATCCTTCAGGAACTGCATCCGTCTCTCGCCGAGGTTGCGCTTGGGAGTGTTACATATCCTGACGAATGCCAGATCGTCCTTATAAGCCACCATCCGCAGGTAGGAAAGTGCGTCCTTTATCTCCATCCTGTCGAAAAACTGAACGCCGCTGTAGATGGTATACGGCAGTTCCCTGCGGAGGAACACTTCCTCTATTGAGCGGGTTATATAATGCGCCCGGTAGAGTATGCTTATATCCTTATAGAGAACTCCCTGCCCGTGCATTTCCCCAATCGTATCGGCGAGCCATTCGGCTTCCTTGTCCTGATTCATGCAGTGGCTGCAGAGAACGGGCCTTCCGTCAGGCTGCATGGAGACAAGCCCCTTTTTTGCCCGGTTCCTGTTTTTCTCTATGAGTGAGTTTGCTACGGATGTTATCTGTGGTGTGGAGCGGTAGTTCTGCAGCATTTGTATGGTGACCGTGCCGGGGAACTCCTTATCGAAATCGAGGATATATTTTATGTTTGCGCCGCGCCAGGTATATATCGTCTGGTCCGGATCGCCTACTACGAACAGGTTTCTGTGGTAGTCGCAGAGTACCCGCATAAGCTTGTACTGTATTTCGTCTATATCCTGGAACTCGTCTATCATTATATATTCCAGACGCTTTTGCCATTTGAGGCGTATCTCCGGGTTTTCGGAGAAGATATGGAGCGTGAAGATGAGAAGATCATTATAGTCCAGTGCGAAGCATTTCTTTTCCTGATACAGATAACCGTAGAAAAGGATGTCCTTCACGTCCGTGGCGTTCATGTATTTTTCCTTCAGCGCATCCAGCGGCAGAGCCAGCATATCCTGAAAGTAATCGGGCTTTTTGAAAAGCTTCTGTATCTCGAACATGTCCCGTGCGCGGGCAAAGGTCATATCTCTGAGAGAAAGGCCGCGCTCCTCGTAAATAATGCGGAGCATTGCGTCGATATCCGAATTGTCAAGCACGAGAAAGCTTTTCGGGTAACCGATGGCGGAGATATCCTCCTGCAGCACCGAAACGCAGAAGCCGTGGAAGGTATTTATATATCCGGTGCTGTTGTCGCCGGTGAGGTTCTGAATCCTGCGGCGCATCTCGTTTGCGGCCTTGTTGGTGAATGTGACGCAGAGAATGTTCCCGGGCAGGATTCCAAGCTCGTTTACAAGATATGCAAAACGCCTGGTGAGCGCGCGGGTTTTCCCGGAGCCTGCGCCGGCTATAACGCGGACAAAGCCCTCCGTAGTGGTAACGGCGAGCTTCTGGGCCTCATTCAGATCATCGAGCACACTTTTCATAATATATCAGTGTATAACGATAATTGATCAAATGCAAATATTATATTGTCTTGCAATAGACAAAAGCGGGATGATATAATCATTAAAAATCAACTGTTGGAAGTGATGGCATGCCTCTTGATAAAGCATATTTCGCCGGGATCAGTCCGGAGACCGTACGCGGCAGGTTTTACAGAAAAACAGAGATCGACGCGATCCTCAAGGAGATAGCGGCGCGGGTGGAGCTGCAAAGCTCAGAAAACGAGCTGCTGAGCATGAAGCTTGCCAGGGCGCAGTCTTCACTCAGTGAGCTGAACGAAGGAGTGAACGATGTTGCGCAGACCATCATCTCCGATGCCAAGGCTGAGGCTGAGAGCATTATAGCCGGGGCAAAGTCGGAGGCGGAGGAACTTGTTGAGGAAGCCCGTGAAAAGAGCCGAGCTCTCATCGATGCTACCATGCGGCAGCAGGAGCTCGCTGCGGCAAAGATAGAGGAGAGCTATTCTGCGATGAAGGCTCAGCACGAGGAATGCATAGGCTCCATCAGAGCTGCGTGGCAGGAATTCCTCATCGGGCTCGATACAGAGGAGGATGAGCTTCCGGATGAGGAAGTACCGGCGGACCTTTCCGAAAAAGTCGGCGCAATAGCTGATGTTCTGAAGGATATATAAATCCGGATATAAAAAGAACGGGGACAACAGTCCCCGTTCTTTTTATTCTTCCAAAGCTCCCGCTTCCGCAAAAACCGTTTTAAGATTTTCAAAAAAAGCCGTCAATTCCGTGTCTTCGGGAGGAATAAGCACAAATCGCTCTCCGAAGTGCGGCAGACCGGTAATTATATCATGCAGGGCGTCAAGGTTGCTGGCGTATCGGCCGTCCCAGAGCATTCTGTCCCGCATCACGGCATATATATCTTCTATGTTCCTGCAGGCGGAAAAGTCCAGAGTAACGGGTTTGCCCCGGTTAAGCGCGTTCATCAGCGCAATACATCCGATCTGCAGGTCATTCCATGTGGACTGGAAATCACCGGTATACCAGGGATCGGCTATCTCTTTTCCGGGCATTCCCGCAAAATCCAGAAGATTGTGGATCTTTCCTGCAGGATCGCCTCCGAACTTATGCATCATGTAATACATGTTCTCCTCGTCCATGCCGAGGATCAGGTCGAAATCCTCATAGTCCTCCCTGCGGAATCTGCGGGCGAACTTTCCGTCGGAGGAGATGCCGTGGCTCGCCAGCATCCTGCGGGCGGGCGGATACACGGGATTGCCCAGCTCTTCGCTGCTGGTGGCTGCGGAATCTATGAAGAATTCATCCGCAAGGCCTGTACGCCTTGCCATATCCTTCATGATAAGTTCAGCCATAGGACTTCTGCATATATTGCCGTGGCATATAAATAGTACTTTTATCATCTTTTTATAACTCCATATAAGTCTTGTATTTCTTCTCAAATGCTTGGTATCACAGGGTTTTTCGGGTTTTAGCTCCCTGGCTGTTTCCGGGGTATCTTCTCAAATCGTCCCGTATCTTCTCATGCTTTTCCCTGCAATATTGGTAAATACATTGGTAAAGGAAACGGCTTTACCAACGCCTCTTTTTAGCCATTCGCTACCCGAATCACTTCTGCTTTTGCATCATCGAAGTTTACATGGGTGTAGACATTCAGGGTTACGCTGATGTCTGAGTGACCCATGATATACTGCAATGTCTTCGGGTTCATTCCGGATTTTGCCATGTTGGAGCAAAATGTGTGTCGGCATACATGAGGGGTTACTTTCGGCATCTGGATGCGGTAAATCTTGTTGTACTTCTCCACGATATGTTCCAGATACTTCTCCCAGTGAAGGGCGACCTTCGGCATATCGTTTTTGTCCAGACACAGGAAGCGAATATACCCATCCACCATCGGCTCGACCTTCGGTGCTTCACGATTGGCAATGATTCTGCGAAAACACTCTGCCACTTCTTCGGTCATCGGCACATAGCGGGTACCACTCTCTGTCTTTGGCTCCTCAATCACATATTTCATCTGGGATGTGCGCTGCAACTGATGGTCTACCTTGATACGCATTTCATCGAACTCAATCTCCGAAACCGTCAGTCCACAGAACTCCGAAATACGAAGCCCCGTGTGAAAGAGAATATAGATTGCATCGTAGTATCTGCTGAAATGTGCATCTTCCTTGATAAATTTCAGCAAATCCCGCTCCTGCTTCCGGGTGATTGCTTCTCTGGTCACAGAATCGTTGACAATCACCGATGCCAGCTCAAATCCAAAGGGATTTTTGCGAATCAGGTCATCGTCCACCGCCATCTGAAAAGCCGGTCTGAGAACGCCCCGGATGGAATGAATGGAGCTGTAGCCCCTGCCGTCCACCTGTTGAAGCTTGATGAGCCACGCTTTTGCATCCGACAAGCGCACCTTGTCAATGCGCTGTTTCCCAAACGCTTCTTTTTTCAGAACATTGATTACCGTCTTGTACCCGGCAACGGTATTGTGCCGGACACCCGTTTTCAGGGACACATACTTCTCCACCAGTTCCAGCACCGTGTAATTGCCGCCATTGGTTACGATGTGGTCAAACAAATCCGCTTCAATCTGCTTTTCTTTCTCTCGCAGCGAAAGTTCCCGTTTCTTGCCTTTGGGCATTGGGTCGTTTTTGTCCAAACGCCAACTGTACACATTTTTCTCTTTTCCGTCCTCGTCAATGTAACGGAACCGATACCTCCCGTCTGCACGCTGGTACTCGCCTTCATGCAAAATTCGATTACGGTTGTCTCGTCTTTTTTCACTCATTGAAATCTCTCCTTTACTGTAAAAGGAGAGCCAGACTTGCACCGTTATAATAGCACAAGTTTGGCTCTCCGTCTAGGTCTATCATAGGAAATCGGCAATTGTGCCAAGCACTTTTTTATACTGCCGTTGCCTGATCCAGATACCGCTCGAATTTCTCACGCTTAATGAGGGCACGATTTCCGTTCATCACATAGAAATCCTCGTTGGGATGCCCGTCAATGAGCATCCGCAGCTTTCCTTCTCCGATGTGGTAATATCCGGCAGCTTCTTCAATGGTCAGCGTATATCTGCGCCAAACAGGAATCTCCATATTTTTCGTCATAGGCATTTATCCTCCATAAATGAAATGTGCCAGGCAGAGAACGGTCAGCAACGAAGTCCGGCAACGGACTTCAAAAGACCTCAAATACATTCTCCATCTGGCTTTTGGTTATCTATTTACTTTTCTTTTATTTTTCTGTTGTTTTGGTTGTCAGAAGGAAAAAAGCGTTGGATATCAAGGCTTTTCCCGGCAACCGGGTCGGCAACGGGATTGCAACAAAGAGGGCAACGGGCTGTCATTTTCAGAATGGTAGCTCAATCTGCTCCGTTATCTCCACAAACCCGTCAGGGATTTTGTCGGACGGGTTGCCATTGTCCGTTGCTGTCTTTTCACGCTCCCAGCCCTTTTGTCTGCCGAATCCTACGAACATCCTCGGATTGGAGAAATAACGCCAGCCAGTAATGCACTGGTTCATAATCTCATTGACCTCCCGGATTTCCCATTGTTTCGGCTCGTCAAAAGTGTGGTTCAGGGCTTCCTTGTAGAGCTGCTTGGAGCAGACCGTGTCCCCGGTGTACTTGTCCAGATAGGCCTGAATCTGTCCGGCTTTCGTGTCCTCCGGCATGAAGTCCCGCTGATGCTCTTTCAGGTACTTTGCCATTTCCGGGCTGAATTTCAGCTTGAAGTTTCCGCTGCGGTAAATTTCCATGGCTTCTGCCCACATCTGCCGGATGTAGGCTCTGGAAGCAGCTTCGTCCTCCAAAATGTGAACCTCCGACCGCTCCGGGTACACCATGACCGGAATAAAGCGGCGATTGCCGGAACGGTCAAGGGGCAGGAAGTCGAGAGCGTTGGAGGTGCCGCCGAATACACACTGTCTCGGTCTGTCTGCCGGGTGGGTTTCGTAGGGGATTTTGTAAACCTCCTTCTGGCGGCTCAGGAAGGACTTGATTTCCTCAATGCTCTTGGCGTTGGCGGTTGCCATCATCTCGGACATTTCGATAATCCAGTGACCTTGCAGCTTGCGATACACATTGTCATCGTCCAGCTTGCGAAGGTCATCCGAAAACCACTCGTCCCGGAGAGCCAGCAGCCGGAAGAAGGTAGACTTACCCGCTCCCTGACCGCCTACCAGACAAAGCATGATTTCAAACTTGCTGCCGGGCTTGAATGCCCTCGTAATCGCCCCCAGCATAAACAGCTTCAAGGCTTCATAGCTATACTCGCTGACCTCAGCTCCAAGGAAGTGGTGCAGGGCATATCGGATGCGTTCTGTCCCATCCCATTCAAGATTGTTTAGGCAGTCCCGGATGGGATGGTACTTGTTCTCGTTCGCCACAATCCCGATGGCGTTTTCAATCTTTTTCTCACTGGTCAGCCCATAATTTTCTTCCAGATAAAGAAGCAGATATTTCATATCCGTATCTGTCAGGGCTGTACCTGTTCTGTGATAGCCGATGGGCTTAATGATGTCCTTGCGGTCAGTCAGGCTGTTATAAGCAATCGCCCCGGCAAGCACCGGGTCACGCTGAAACACTGTCAGACAGTTGCGGATGCTCTGCCGGACACCGCCCTTCTCCGTGCTTTCCAATTCAGCTTTCACTTCTTCAACGCTCCGGGGCGGCTGCATGGCGTTTACTGTATTTTTCAGGGCCTCCCGCATCTGGGGCGGCAAGTTCTGATAATCGTTTTTCAAGCTCTATCACATCCTTTCCGTATTCTGTAATGATCTGCGCCCGTTCCTCCGTATCGCCGGACAGCAGCGTGTCCAGCAGATATTCCACATGGCTGATTTTCTGTAAGGCTTCCACAAACCGGGGATGCCATTCCTCATTCGGGGACTCCGGCGCATACTCGGTTTTCCAGCGTTCCAGCAGATGGCGATAATCGGCAAGAACACGGAAGCAATGGCTCTGCGCTTCCCTGAACTGTACCTCCGGGGATTTGTGCCGGGGCTTGGGCTTTTTCATCTT